>NZ_DATIND010000028.1 GCF_035474595.1 Longimicrobium sp. | reverse complement strand
GCGCGCGCCGCTTCTCGAAGCCGCTTGATCCCCACTAACCAGGTGTCCACGAAAGTGGGGCAACTCCAGCCAGACCGTACCGTTGAAGGGGAACCCCGCTCGATGGCCGAGGACGCCAATGCTCCAGACTGGGAGAACATGGCGGACTCCAAATGCGAGAAGTCGGGGGCCGAGGACGAGCGAGGCGCCGTGGGCGAGATCGAGGTGGAAGTCGAACTGGACGAGCCAGCAGTGTCGAGATCGCTCGACTCGGCTTCTCGGAAGGGGCTGGATAGTGAAGTCGCCACGAGCCGCGCTTGGTCGACATCCGATCCAATCACCTCACGAGTCGAATCCGTTTTACAGCGCCGCCTGAACCAATCGGGTCCGCTCGGGAACCGGAAGTTGAAAGAGATGGGGGGAGCGGACGCGGGCGTGCGGAGGATGATAGCGAGAGACCTGAACAACACCTGGCCGAACCTGAACCCGCCGTTCAACGAAGCGGACATCAGCGGCGACGATACGCTCAGCTCGATTTCCCGTGAGGTTCGGAGGAGACTGTGATCAGACCACTTGCTCTCGCGGTGCTGCCTCTGTCCTTGGCCGTTTCAGGTAGCGCGCAGACGAACCCCAACCTGGAACGCGTCGTCCGTCGCGCAGACCGCCAAGGAATCATCCTTCTGTTCAAGCTGGACGTACAGGGTGCGGAGGCGCCTCGCGCAGTGGGTAATTTCACTCTCACGGATATGACCACGGGAGCCGCAGTCCTGCTGAAGGACAGCAGCGTTGTGAGCCGAGAGGCGTGCCCCTTTCCTCCCGAGTACGAGGGGAGCCCGCGCGATCGCATCTGCCTTGAATTGAAGGCGCTGGGAAAGCTAGACGACACGCATCACTACGCACTGCTGACGGGTCCGGTGCAGCTCGACGGGGCGACTGTCCCTCGCACCCTGGCGGTGCTTGATCCGGTAGGAGGAGCAGTCCTCCCCATCACCACTGCGACTTCCCGGATCGAAGCCACCTACTCGGTGGATCTATCGACCGATACGCGGCCAGAGCCGCGGGTGACCATCAACGGGCGAACAGTGGATATCAAGGCACCGGAGGACACGCCGGACCGACCACGGTGCTATAACCGGGGTTCCTTCTCCTTCCGGTGTACGTTACGCTGGGCGGCGTCGAACGGTGATACTGTCCGGCTTACGCTGGTGGACGGTATCACGGGCCAAACCCTGCCTTATGGAACGATTCAGCCGACGGTAGTGAAGATCGAGGCACCCAAGCGAGCCGAAGATACCCGGTACTTCGATGCGACCGTGCTCCTGACGCGTCTCAATGGAGAGACGACCGGGAGCCTGAGTGCCCACACTCGCGACTTTCCATACCTGAAGGCGCCTCGCGGCAGAGCATCCCTCGCGCTGGCGCCGCACGTCGACGTGCTCCTCAACATGAAGACGGATGGTTCCGGCCGCATCAGCCTGGGGCCGCAGGCGCAACTCAGCCTCTTCGATGCTCCGCTGCCGTTGGTGGAGTTCCGAGTCACTCCCCGCTTCGAGACCGATGACAAGTTCGCGCGGCAGAACTGGATGTACTTGGACGCGGAGGCGCGGTTCTATATCCCATGGCTCTACGTGGGGAACCTGCCGGTGCTAGGGGGCTCATACAACGTGTTCCTTCGCGCAGGGTACGAGCGCGGAAGCACCGGCCGGGGAAGCGGAGCGGTAAGCGTGGAGCGCAACAACCCGTCGCGCGGCACCCTGGGTGTGACGGGGAAGGCGACTTGGACCAACCGGGTCGGTCCATTCGCGGGCGGCATTGAGGTCAACACCGAGTTGAACCGGCTCTCGATTCGGCGCAACCCCGCATTTCCGGATCTCCCCACAGCGCATCCCCTGTTCTGGTCCGCAGGCGCTACGTTCAAGGTCAATCCGAACTTTGGGATTTCAGTGACGAGACGCTCGGGTCGCCAGCCGCCCCTGTTCAAGCACCTGAGCGGGTTCGATGTAGGCTTCACCGTGCTGCAGTAGAGCGCGTCCATCACAGCAAAGAGGGGGGTCGCGCTCCTCCGGTGGAGAGCCGCCCCGCTGGTGTTTACTGCCACCCCTCCATGCTGCCGCCGTACGTGAACCCGCTCTCCCGCTTCCGCACTGCGATACAGGCCAGCTTCCAACCCTTGAGCGAGTATCCTCGCTGCATCATCTCCCCACAGTACATGTGCCGCGAGACGAACTCGTCTCCCGTCTCCGGATCGGTCCAGAACAAGGAGAATGGCACCACGCTTGGCGGCAGCTTCTTTTTCACGCATCCCCGTCATCCCCTCCATGCGCACGAAGTTTCGCCTCGTGCACTTCCTCCTGAGCCGCGCCAACTCGGCGCCGTCTCCTTCGTACCACACCGACAGCTTCGCCCGGTTCACCGCGCGTGGCCGCGTTCGATTCAGGAAATCGCGGAGCGCTGGTTGCGACATGCTCACCTCAGCGGTGACCGGGCGCAGGCTCTGTAATCGCCACAGAAATGGTTCGGGTCGCGGTGCGGCGTGCCGCCCGGCCAGCACCCCCGCAACATTCCGGGCGTGGCAGAGGAGACCGGCGTCTCCGTGGCGGCACTGAACGGGATCGTGGCCGGCGTGGACCTGATCGGCCGCGCGACATGGGAACCCCTGACTCAGCTCGCCATCGCACAAGGACGCAAGGCGCCGCACCCGGCCATCATCGGGCTGGCGCTCGCGGTGGCGGACCTGCCGCGCGAGTATCGGAGGGATGCCCTCCGGCGAGATACGCCGCCGGGATCAGGTGTGACGCCGAACCGTCTCGGCGAGATCGCGGACCAAGCGGAGAGTGTGCGAGGATCGCGTCGATCACTGATCGTGCCCAGGCAATGGGGATAATCCAAGTTCCCTCAGGAACACGTTGTGCTTCGCCGTTGCCTCCCGGATCTGGTTTTCGATCTCGACGAGCTCCTTGTGGATGGCCGACAGATCGACCTCGACTCCCGCCTCGGCCGTGCTGACGTAGCGAGAGATGTTCAGGTTGAAGTCGTTGGCCTCGATTTCGGCCATCTCCACCCGCCGCGCGTACCGCTCGACCGGCTTCTCCGGCCGTTGCTTGTAGGTGTCGATGATCCTCTTTATCTGCTCTTCCGAGAGGTAGTTCTGTCGCTTGCCCTTCTCGAACTCCGCGGCGGCATTGATGAACAGGACGTCATCGGGCTTCTTGCACTTCTTCAGGACGAGGATGCAGACCGGGATGCCGGTTGAATAGAAGAGGTTCGCCGGAAGGCCGATGACGGTGTCAATGTGCCCGTCTTCGAGGAGCTTGCGGCGGATCTTCGCTTCCGCCCCGCCCCGGAAGAGTACGCCGTGCGGCAGGATGATGGCCATCACGCCTTCATCCTTGAGGTAGTGGAAGCCGTGCAGAAGGAACGCGAAGTCCGCCGCCGACTTCGGGGCCAGCCCATAGTTCTTGAAGCGCACGTCCTCGCCCAACGCCTCGTTCGGATCCCAACGTAAGCTGAACGGCGGGTTGGCGACCACGGCGTCGAAGCGGGGTTTCTTCGCCGGGTTCATCTCGCGGAGCATGTCCCACTCGTTCGTCAGTGTGTCGCCGTGGTAGATCTCGAACTCTGAATCCTTCACCCCGTGCAGCAGCATGTTCATCCGCGCCAGGTTGTACGTGGTGATGTTCTTCTCCTGCCCGTAGATCTTTCCGATGCCGTGCGGCCCCATGCGCTTGCGAACGTTCAGCAGAAGCGAGCCCGAGCCGCAGGCGAAGTCCATCACGCTGGCAAGGTAATCCCGCTTCCCGGTCTTCGGCTCCTGGCTGTCGAGCGTGACGATGGCGGAGAGGATGTCCGAGATCTGCTGCGGCGTGTAGAACTCACCGGCCTTTTTGCCCGAGCCGGCGGCGAACTGGCCAATCAGGTACTCGTAGGCGTCGCCCAGTGTGTCGCTGTCCGTCGAGAACGCTGCCAAGCCCTCGGCGATCTTGGTGATGATCGTGCAGAGCTTGGTGTTCCGGTCCGCGTAGGTCTTGCCGAGCTTCTCGGAGCCGAGGTTGATCTCCGAGAACAGTCCCGAGAACGTGCTCTGGAACGACTCGGTTTCGATGTACTTAAAGCCGGCCTGGAGCGTGCTGAGCAGCTCGCCGTCCTGAGTGCGCGCCATGTGGGCGATGCTGGCCCAGAGGTGCTCGGGGCGGATGACGTAATGCGCTTTGAGCCGCATCTGCTTCTCGAACGCGGCCACATCGTCGGTATTCGCCGCGTACCAGACCGACAGCGGCGACCGGCCACCGTTGCCGATGGTGTCCGGGTTGGGGTAGTCGCGCCCGAGTTCCTTTTTCGCGGCCTGCTCGTAGTTGTCCGAGAGGTACCGGAGGAACAGGAACGCGAGCATGTAATCGCGGAAGTCGTCCGCGTTCATCGCCCCGCGGAGCTGGTCCGCGATGGCCCAGAGCGTCCTGCCTAGCTGTTTCTGGTTGTTCTCGGTCATCGTGCTTCCGGAGGTGGTGCGGGCTCGGGTACAAGTTCACGGTTAAATGGGTGCCGATCCACGAATCCCCTCAGAATGGTTAGAAAGTAGTCCTTCGTTTCATCGCCCATCTCTGCTGGCTCGTACATCGAGTACTTGCCGTGGCTCAGGAGATCGACGAACCGCTGGTGCAGGATGCCGTCCGCATCGTCCGCAACCTCCTTGATGCACGCCGAGAAATGGCGGTGGCCGAGAAACAAGGCGGTCTTCTCAAGAATGCTACGCAAAATGTTGAAGTGAAACGTTTTGGCCTGACCGCTCTGCGCCACGCGCCAGAGGTCCTCCAACGCGGCGACATGGTAGAACTGCGGTGTATCGCTTTTCTGTTCGGCAAGCAGGTAGCCGTTTGTCTGGCGATTCCGCTTCAGAATGTACTGCAGCGGACCACCCACATGGCTCTTCAGCTCATAGTGCAGGACGTTGAAGAAAAGCGCATGGTGGGTGGACACCACCGTCTTGATCGGGCGCTGTGCCTCGCGGTAGAGCTGGACGAGGTGGTTGCCAATGACGATCGCGTTGTGTTCATCAAGAGACGAAATGGGATCGTCGATGTAAACGTGTTCTACCCACGCGTATGCTTCCGCCCCGTCGAGCGCTAGCTGAAGAACCGAGAGGAAGAAGCACCAGATGAAGATGTTCTCCTCGCCGCGCGAGATCTTGATTCCGTCCACCTCGTCCGTCCGGGCCTCGTCGCCCTCGCCGCTTAGGACACTGCGGGAGAAGGTCACTTCCGCGCTGGTGATCTTGCCGGTATGCTCGTCGAACTCAAAGTTGATCCTGAAGTCGAAGTCCGCGTAGCGGTCCAGCAGCGGGCGGATCCGGGTCTCGATCTCCAACTCGTTGAGCCCGACGAAGAAACGGGACGCCGCGTTAAGCTTCAGCGTGCGATGCTCATCCTTCTCCAGGTCGTTGTCCCATGAGAAGAGGTCCTCGGTGAAGGCATTGAAGTAAAGCGTGTCCTGGCTCTGAACCTCGCCGTTCTCATCCACCACCTTCCCAATGTCTTTGAAGGCCGTAGACAGGCGTGTCTTGCCGGTTCCGTTGAAGGCGTACAACAGGATGAACGGACTCTTGCTGGGCTTCTTCTCGGCTTTGTCGGCAAGTACTGATCGCAGGTGCCTGGCGAGTTCGGGAAGATCGGCGTAGCTGGTCTCGCTCACCGTGACTCCTCCTCCAGGCTCGGGAAGAGCTGTTGCAACAGGCCCTGCTTTTGGGCCTCCAAACCCTCTACCTTCCGCGATTGCGCGGTCACCATTTCGTCCAGCGAAGAAAGGATTGCGGCGATTCGATTCTGCTCGGCGGGTTCGGGAAACGCCAACTCAAATGTCGCTAGCTCGTCCGTGTTGAGCTTTCCCGTGCCGTGTCCGGCAATGTCCACCATCTTAAGCAAGCGTTGCTTGTTTCCCAGCAACGCGAAAGCTAGGAAGAGTCCGTTTACATCGATCTTGGGCCGGAGCGCCTTCACATCTTGGTTGAAGCTCATTTCTCGGCGGATCACGCAGATTGGTACGTCCTTGAGCAAAGTCATCCCGCGCGTCAGCAATAGGAGCGTACCCGCTGGCACTAACCTAGCACCGTTTTCGACAGCTGCGACCGAAATGTGATCTTCTGTCTCCTCTAAGAACAACCGCTTCATGTCCTTAGCGGACACCCACGGGATTGAGCCGTTCCAGAATGCGGGATCCGCCTTGGAGGGAGTGCCGCCCGATTGGATGAGAACAAGCTCTTCTAAATTCCTTGTTTCCCATTCCGTCGCGTCGCGGAACTCCGGGAGGCGCAGCCGCGGCACTGTTTCGCCGGGCTGGGGAAAGAGCTGCTGCATCAGCCCGTGCCTGTGCTGCCTCAGGGCTTTGAGCTTCCGCCCCTCCGCCGCGATCAGGGCGTCCAGCGAGCCGAGGCAGTCAACGATCTTCTGCTGCTCACCTGACTTCGGATCGGGAAAGCAAACGACCTTGTCCTTCAACGCGGAGAAATGCCGTTTGTACTCTTCCATCACCACTGGTCGGTACGTCAGCTGGTGATAGAGGTACACGGTCGACACCCGTCTCCTTGCCGTGAGAATCTTGATGCCATCCGCCCCCTGGGCGAATGGCCGATTGACAAACTTCAGGACGCAGGTGTGATCGCCGAAGACAATGACCGGAAGAGGCCTCGTGATGATAGCTTCCTCGTCGTTCGTCCACCCGCAGATGTAGCTCTGCGACTGGTCGATGATCGGAAACCGACCATCCGCCAAGTATGTGGAAGTCGTCAGCTTTTTGGGTGGAGTGATCGTCTCCACGAGATCAGAAACCTTGGCGTGGTCCCATCCAGGGCCTTGTGCGAATTCCGGAAATCGGCGCTGCGGCACCAAGAGCGATGGCTTGTCGGCGGTCATCGCGCCCCCCCATGCTCGTAGGCGTTGAGCCCCGAGATGTCCCGACCGTGGGCACGCCTGTTCAGGAGGGGGACGAGGTCGGCCATGAGAGCGAGTTCCCGCTCGCGGCGTTCGCGCCAGCCCAGGCCGAGCGGCTCCACCAGGTCGGTGAGTTGCTCTCCGTCGAAGATCATGCGCTGGAGGATGGTTTCCACGAAGGATGAAAGCGACTCGGTCGTCAGGCCATGGGCCTGGGCAAGATCCTCGATCTCCCTGGCCTGCTTCTCGGCCTTGAATCGCTCGTAGCCGGCGCGGATCGCGGCCTCGTCGAGGCCTTCGCCCTCTTTGAGCGAACGGACGTACTCGGTAATCTCCTTCCGCTCATCGAGGAACTTGGCGTCGGATTGGATCAGCCCAATGAGCTGCTCGCGGCTGATCGTGAGCTTCTTCGGGTCCTGCCCCGAGAACCTGGCGATCAGCTTCATAATGTAGTCGTAATCGATGACGGCGGAAGCGAAGAGGACGAACTCGAAATCGAGCTGGTCGACCTCTGGGTTGACCGGCTCGCCGTCTCCGCCGGGCGTGCCCTGCTGCTCCTTGAGACGCTGGGCGGTTTCCAGGTAGACGCCGCGGAAGGCGCGAAGGTCGTCCCTTGAGAGAGCCTGCTCGACCCGCTCTCGCTGCTCGTCGGTGAGGTCGGTGTACTGGTCGAGCTGGGTCTGAAGGCGCTGGACCTCCTTGAACCGCTTGATGAACTGCGCGCGGGCGTCGTCGCCCTTCAGGTTGTTGACCTGATCGGGTTTGGCTTGGAGGCCCTGCGACTTCATGAACTCTCCGAGGTCGGCGACGGCCTTCTCGAACTCATCGATCACGACGGGGGCCTTGTCTACCAGCCAGATTTTCCGGGCCCGGTCGGCATGGCCTCCCGAGAACAGAGCGATGGCGGCGTCGACGTTGTCCTGCTGCTGGCGGAAGTCGAGGATTTGGCCAAACGGCTTGGTGGCGTTGAGAACGCGGTTGGTGCGGCTGAAAGCCTGGATCAGGCCGTGGTGCTTGAGGTTCTTGTCAACGTAGAGCGTGTTCAGGTACGTGGCGTCGAAGCCGGTGAGGAGCATGTCGACTACGATGGTGATGTCGATCTTCTCGGCGCCCTTGCGAGGCAGGTCGCGGTTGGGAAACTGCTGGTCTTTGATCCGCTGCTGGACGTCCTGGTAGTAGAGATCGAAGTTGTTGATGTCGTGGTTGGTGCCGTACTGCTTGTTGTAGTCGGCGATGATGGCCTTGAGCGCGGTCTTCTTGCCCTCCGGATCGTGCCGGTTGTCCTCCTTCTCCTGAGGGAGGTCCTCCTGGATCTGCTGGACGTCCCTATTGCCCTCTGCGGGCGGCGAGAAGACGGCGGCGATCTTGAGAGGGACGAACTCGGCGTCGGCAGCCTGGCGTTCAGCCTGGAGCCGTTTTAAGACCTCGTAGTACTCGATCGCGTCGTTGATCGAGGCGGTAGCAAGCAAGGCGTTGAAGCGTCGGCCGCCGGTCGCGGCGTCGTGCTTGTCGAGGATGGCCTGGGCGACTGCCTGCTTCGCGAGAGTCTGGCCTGGCTTCAGGGCGGGGGCGTCCTTGGGCTTGTAGTAATCGACGTGGAAGCGGAGGACGTTGCGGTCCTCGATTGCGTGGGTGATGGTGTAGGCGTGAAGCTCCTTCTGAAAGAGGTCTCTCGTGGTTCGCAGGGTGGCGACGTCGCCCTCGATGCGCCGTACGGTGGCATTCTCCTGGAAGATCGGGGTGCCGGTGAAGCCGAAGAGCTGCGAGTTGGGGAAGAACTCCTTGATTGCCGTGTGGTTCTCGCCGAACTGCGAGCGGTGGCACTCGTCGAAGATGAAGACCATCCGCTTATCGCGGAGCGGCTCAAGCCTCTGCTTGAACGTCGCCCCTCCCTGAGCGAGGTTCTGCCTGTGGTGCTCGTCGAGTGCGAGCCCGAGCTTCTGGATGGTGGTGACAATCACCTTATCCGCGTAATCGTCGGACAGGAGGCGGCGGACGAGCGTAGCGGTGTTCGTGTTCTCCTCGACACTGTTCTCCTGGAACCGGTTGAACTCCTCACGAGTCTGGCGGTCTAGATCCTTACGATCGACGACGAAGAGGCACTTGTGGATGCTCTCGTTGGTCTTCAGGAGCGTCGAGGCCTTGAAGGAGGTGAGCGTCTTGCCCGAGCCGGTCGTGTGCCAGATGTAGCCGTTTCCACAGTTCTGGTCGATGCAGTCGACGATTGCCTTCACGGCATAGATCTGGTACGGGCGCATCATCAGAAGCTTCTGCTCGCTGGCGATGAGCACCATGTACTTGCTGATCATCTGGCCAAGCGTGCACTTGGCGAGGAACCGATCGGCGAAGTCGTCAAGGTGCGTGATCTTGGTGTTGTCCTCGGCGGCGAACTGGTAGATCGGGAGGAACCGCTCGTCCGCGTCGAAGGCGAAGTGGCGGGCGTTGTTGTTGGCGAAGTACCACGTGTCCGTGCGGTTGCTCACGATAAACAACTGCACGAAGCAGAGAAGCGTATTCGTGTAGCCGTTGCCCGGGTCGTTCTTGTAGTTGACGATCTGCTCCATCGCCCGCCGGGGGCTGATCCCAAGCGTCTTGAGCTCAATCTGAACTACAGGTACGCCATTGATCAGGAGAATGACGTCGTAGCGATGATGGCTATCCTCCGTACTGATGCGGAGCTGATTGACGACCTCAAAGGTGTTCTTGCACCAGTCTTTGATGTTGACGATGGTGTAGTTGAGGGGTGTACCGTCGTCACGAACGAAGGCCTCCCGGTTCCGGAGAGAGCGGGCGGCTTGGTACACGTCTGGTGTGACGATCCCGTCGAGGAGTCGTCGGAACTCTCCATCGGTGAGGTTGACGCGATTGAGAGCCTCGAACTTTTCTCTGAAGTTCGCTTCAAGCGAGGATTGGTCGCGGATGTCGGCGCGATAGTCGAACTTCAAACCGACGAGCCTGTCGATAAGCGACTGTTCCAGTTGCTTTTCGGGTGTGATCATTGCCACCCAGCGGAGTCAGTTCTCACGGCTCCTGAAGAAAGCTTCCCACTGCCCGGTGTCAGGCCGCGGAGGGCGTCGGCCGCCTTTGAGAGGATCGCGGTGCGGGCGAGGTCAGTGTTGTTTGTCTCAGTGGTCGTCATCAGAGCTCCAACGTTGTGTCGGCTTCGTGCCGTTGGTGAAGGCACGCAGCCCCATCGGCGTGAGCGGGATCGCGCGCGCCGCTCCGCGCAGCGACCCACGCTCCACTGCGTCCTGCGCCGCCTTCCGCAGGATGTGCACGGGCACGTCAGGCGCGTCCACCGCACCCGTCGAGTCGGTGCGGAACCTGGCGCGGTTGCGGCGAAGCGCTACCCAAAGAAATATCGGATCTTGATCTTGTCCTTCGTCGTGATGACGTACCGCACCAGCCCGGGTGCGAGCCTCAGCTGGAGCGGCGAGAGGATTTCGCGGATCCGTGGCCCTTCGGCCTTTGCGAGTTCCCACACCGCGTCCGTTGTTGCCTCTACGCGCTGCATCGCCTCTCCCGCATCGTAGCTGTCCCCGAGTCCGTCGAGGTATGTCGCCAAACCGGCCCAAGCCGAGTCGGCACGGGCGCGGTATGCCACGCTCGCCTCCGTGAGCGCCCCTACCTGCTGCCGCGAGAGCAGAAGCGAGTCGCTCTGTTCGATCAGCGCGTCATAGATGTTCGGCACCGTGAGCGCGTAGCGCTTCCGCAGCGAGTCTGCACTGAGAAGGGTGCCGGGGTGCCCTGCGCGGCCCGGGCGCAGGAGAATGCCGAGCTGCTGCACCGGTAGCGGCTTCCCAAGGTCGACGTGAGCCTCGATGGAAATCCGGAAGGGATTCCCCAGCCCCACCGGAACGCGCCCGAACCTCGGATTTACCTCGTAGCGGAACTGCCGGGCGGCTGCATCGAACGATCTGGGCGTATAAAGCACCTGATCGGCCAGCCCGCCATCTCCCCAGCCGTGCAGACCGTCCTCCGCATGGACCAGGTGGTCCAGTGCGCCGAGCGGGTTCGCCACATTCAGGGCGAAGTCCACACGGTTGCCCAGGTGCAGCACTTGGCTCGAAAACGAGAGCCGTGCATTGGTCGACGCGGTCCACGGACCCGTGCAGCTGTTTCGGCCTACGATGCGGTTCACTTGGCGCGCGAGGCAATCCCGCACACGCGACGGCCCTGCCGCCAGCAGCGCCGATAGCCCCGGCGCCAGGTCGCCCGCAGCCGGGACAGACGGGTCGAAGACGAATGCGCGGTCGTTCACGTATCCGTCGCCGTTCACGTCACCACCGACGAGCGGCGTGTAGGGGAGCCCCGACGTGAGCCGCCCGAAGAACGTCAGCGTCACACCCTTCGCCGTGACTCCCGCTTGGACGAGCACTTGGTGCCGGGCATCCAGGTTTCCCCGGGCCCATTCCACTGCGGCGGGATCGCCAGAGGCCGCTCCGTCGAACCCACGCGCCTGCGCCCGGGTCCCCGCGAGAGTATACGCGACGCTCAGATGAACGCGGCCGGGGAGCAGGTCCGGGACCGCGGTGAGCGTCAGCTGCCGGCTCACGGAACGGAGGTCGGAGACATAATTAACCACCGCGCCGAAGTCCGCCACCCGCCGTGAGCCTGCGAGCGAAAGCGCGCCGGAGCGGGGATCAATGCTCGCCGGGCCCACGTAGACGGGCCGCCCACCTTCGCCCGGGAGGCGGAACTGTGGCGCCCCGGTGAAGTTAAGGTCAACGATGCCCGGCTGGTTCAGATTGAGCGAGTAGATCCCCTCGACCGAGAAGATCACCTGTTTGAAGGACGAAACCCAGGCCAGGTTGCCGCGCCAGCTCCGCGCAGCCGTGTAGCCGCGGTCATACAGCTGGACCATGGGTGCGGACTCGACCAGTCCTCCGGCTGCGCCGCCCCCCGTGCACTCTTGCGGAACGGCGGCCGGGTCGGCGGAATATGCCGCCCAGTCCGGTGTGGGCGCCGCAGCGCCGACGCAGCGCAACACGAGCGTTGAGCCGGGCAGGCCTGTCGCGCCGGCAGCATCGGCGAGCAACGCGGGAGCGAGGAGGTTGCGGAACTCGCCGATCCCGCCGCGGATCACGCCGGAGGGTCCCCGGTAGAAGGAGCCGAACGCGTTGGCGGTCATCATCGTGTACGGGTTCGTGCGCGATCCTCCGTACCGCCAGGTAAAGCCGATGCGCGGGCTCACGTGAAGCGTGTTCGGCGCGTGGTCCGTCCGTGCTCCGAACGCCGCGTCCACCGCCGGGTTGTAGCTGGGCGCGGCGGTGAAGCGGTTACCTTCGATCCGGACCCCGTCGAGCAGCTGGAGCGTCGCCCATGGCCGCCAGAGGTCGCTGAACGACAGCGCCCCGCTCCACTCACCGCCCTCATGGTCCACGACGCCGAAGGTCCGTGTGAAGGTGGCGGGCCGGTTCGCGGCGAGGTCGGCCAGGGAGCTGAACGTGAACGTGCCCAGGCGGTCCGCCTGCGGCGACAGCGAGTAGCCGTCCAGGCGGCTCTCCCCCGTCAGCTTGAGACGGTGCGGCCGGCCGGGCGTGTACCACTGCGTTTCATTCACCGTCTCCCACGTCCAGTCGCGCCGGCGGCCCGCGAAGGCGCTGTTCCCCCCGAACTGAAGCCAGACCAGAGATCCGTTGCCGGCTTCACCGGAGGAGGACGCGACGAGCACCTGGCCGCCCGGCAGCCGCAGGTACGGCGTCGTACGAACCGAGTTGAGCGAGAAGGCCGTGCGGGTGTCGTTCAGGTAGTCTTTCCCGAAGTAGCCCGAGCGAGCGGCCTGGAGGCTGAACAGAGACGACGCCTGCTGCCCCCCAAACCCCGGGGTGACAGTCGGGGCGATTGCGAGGGCGCCCGAGTGGGCGAGCTTCCCGTACCCGGTGATGGACCAGGTTGTCCGGGCGTAGGGGGTGTGGTCGATACGGAAGATGAACGAGCCCTCGTCGCCGACTTTGCTCGTTCCCGCTCGTGGCGCCAGCGCCGGAATGCCCGAGCCGCCGAGAACGGCAAGAAAGCGGGTAACGGAGTCCGTGGCGAGCCCGATGCCGCCGAACGCCGCCGGCGGCGCATCGAGGATCGAAAGGCGGTCCGCCGCGCGACGCGAGTACTGCACCCCGACATTGTAGAAAAGCTTGTTCTCCACGATCGGCCCGTCGCCGCCGGCGCTCACCTCGATCGCGGTGAACCGCTGGTCCAGCCCCGGGGCGAACGTACCCGGCGCCTGAAGCGGTCGCGCGTCAAGGACGACGTGGGCGCGGCGGAAGTCGAACGCGCTTCCGGAACCCAGCTCCAGCGCCACCTGAGCCGCACTGAACCCGCCGCGGGCGGGATCGTAGGTGGAGGTCGAGGCCCGTACGCGGGTCCGCGCGTCGCGCGGGACGTCTCCGCCAGCGAACGCCATCCCGTTCAGGGTCGTGTTGCTCTGCTCGGGTCCGAGCCCCAGGACCGACAGCCCGCCCCCGGACAGGTTCATCCCTGGCGTGGTCGCGGCGATTGCCGCGAGGTCGCCCTCCTGGTCCGGCGAGAGCGCGCCGTTCACGGGGTCCGCCAGCCGTTCCGAGGCACCGGTCTCGGTTCCGAACTCCGGGCCGCGGTCCGGCTTCGGGCGCGTCGCCGTGACCTGCACGGTTGCGAGCGTGTAGCTGAGCGGCGCCAGCCGGATCTCGACCTCGAACTCCGTCTCGTCCTTCTGGCGCGTCAGCCGCCGCACGAACGGGCGCCGGTCCGGCGCCGTGGCGTGGAGGAGGTAGTCGCCGGTGCCATATTCGAAGCGGATCGTGAAGGTTCCGTCCGGCCCGCTGCGCGTCTGCTGCGTTAGGCGGTCCGGCGCCCGCGTCGCTGAGATATCCGCCCCCGCGATCGCGGTCCCGCTGTCCGTGAGGACCCGCCCGCGGATCACGTCGGCACGCGCCTGTGCACGGCTCGTTAACGGTACGATGGAAAGGGCGACGGCCAGCGCGAGCAGCACCGGGCGCATGCGGAACGACTGATGTGGGACCGGGGAGCGGCGGAACAAGATCATCTACGACTCGGGGCGGGGTAGCGCGTCAGAGCAGAAGGTTGAGGCGAGAGGCGGACCGGGGTACGCCTGGAGTGGCAGCGTGCTGCCATCACAGCCGGGCCAGCACACGGCCGAGCAGCTCCTTTGCCAATTCGTCCGCCGCAGGCCCGGCCGCGTACACTCCGACTTCGACGTGCAGGCCATTCTTCACGCCTTCGATGGCGTGCACCTCGCGAATGCCGGCGGCGGGCCGCGGCGGCTGCGGGGTACGTCGCCCCGCGGTGCTGCGGCGGGCACCCGCCGGAGTGACGGTCAGAACGACGCGGCGGCCGCCGCCAAGGTCGTACTCGCAGCCCCCGTCGAACTTTCGGGCGAGCACGCGGGCCGGGGCTCCGGGCCGATCGGCCGCCGCCGAGGCGACCTCGTCACCCGGCAGCAGCCCGCACCGGTCCACCTCGTGCCGGGCCCGCTCACCGCGGCAGGAAACGACGGCGCCACACAGGAGCAGCGCGGCGGCCAGCCGCGCGGAACACAGACACGAGGTCATCCGGAGATTGTCGCTGGAAGAGTGTGGGAAACCAACGATATCCATCCAGCCGTTCTGCGGCAACCACGGCCAGCCCGCCATTGCAGAAAAACGTCGCCGCCCTGATCTTTGAAGGACTCCCAGCATATCTACCAGCCGTACTCCACCGCGCCACCTCCCGCGGTTCCGACGCATGCTCGAGAGATGAAGAGCTGTTTTTTCCTCGCCGCGGCTGTGCTCGCGGTGTGCAGCCGAACCCTCGCCGCACAAGTAAGCGGGACGGTCGTCGATTCTGCGGGTACGCCGGTTTCCGCGGCCAAGGTGGAGGTCTGGAGCGCCCTGCGCCGGAGCGCGGCGACCACCTCGGACCCGTCAGGCCGCTTCTCCTTCGGGGCTCCCGAGGTTTCGGACGCAACCGGCCTCGTGGTGAGCCGGGTAGGATACCAGACCCGGGCCGTACCGCTCACCGGCGCCGACACGGCCTTGCGGGTACGGCTCCAGGCCGCCCCGGTGATGCTGGCGGGGATCACCTCCGCGACGCAACCCCGCGATCCGTGCCCGAACCGCGAAGACCCGCGCGCCCGCTCGTTCTGGGAATCGGTCCGGGCGAAATACCCCGCCGTGCCCGACACGCTGGTGTTCCACTCGCTGGGAACGATCCGGTCGCAGCAGCAGGATGCGTCGTCCATTGGAGAGTTCGGAGACGAGCGCGGAAGCCGCCAGTGGACCGCCGCGACGAACGACGCCTGGCCGGTGTGGAGGCGCCTGATCGGCTCTTCCGGCTACGCGATGCCGCAGGCGCAGTCGGTGCAGCCCCGGTATGCGTACTGGCGGTACGTCCCGCTGGAGGACGGCTTCTCGCAGCATTTCGTAGAGGAGCAGTTCGGAGCGCTGCACACCCTCAGCATCGCGAACTCGTCCGGCGGCTACACGACGCTCGCGTTCTGTCCGCGCGCCGGACCGCGCCGTTCGGAGGTGAGCGGAACCCTCACCGTGTCACCGGAAGGCTTCCTGGTTCGTGGTACCTGGCGGTACCGCACCCCATCGCCGCGCGAGGATGCCGGAGCGGAAGTCGACTTCGTGCCTCCGGTGGCCACCCGGCAGAGCCTCCTGCTGGTCCAGTCGTATCTCTTCTGGCGTCGCGTGCAGCCGCGGCGATACTACGTCGAAGCCGTGGAATACGAAGAATGGCGGCTCTACCCGGGCGCGAATCCGCCGCCGGTGCCGGCCGACCTCTACGCCCGTCCCGTTCGGGCGGGACGCCACTGAACGCGAGATGCCAGGTTGTCGTGATCCGTGGCGGGGTCGTCCGGGTTTGCATTATACTCGTGTGGCTGGTCCCTCCTCACCTCCTACCCCAAGGAAATCCATGAAGAAGCTGCTGCTCCTCGTGTGTAGCGCGGTCACGTTCGGGGGAAGCTACGTGCTGCTCTCGCCGCCCGCTTCCGCGCAGACCCCGATTTCGCCGTGCACTCCGCCGAAGGGCGCGGAGAACTGCAAGATGACGTCGTGCTCCTGCAGCAACGGATGGTGCACCAGCACCTGGGTGTGCCCCTGACGCGACCACCCGCCGGTGCCGGCGCGGAAAACCCCGCCGGCACCCCTGCGCCTCTGCCGCTCCCGTCACGCGCTCCGCTACGTCTCCAGCGCCGTCCACATGAAGAAAGAAGCAGTTCTGAACGCCGCCGTCGTCGTGATGATGGTCTGCGCCGTCACGGTCACGGCGCTCGTTGTCCGGAGGGAAATCTTTCCTCCCGCTGCGGCAGCGACCCCTGCGAATCCCGTACGCGTCGGTGACTGGCGCAGTTTCGCGGAAGGCGGGCAGAAGACCGGCAACCCGGCGGCGCCCGTCACCGTGGTCGAGTTCGCCGATTTCCAGTGCCCTGCCTGCCGCAAATTCGCCGATCAGGTGCATCAGGCGGAGCTGAGACACCCGGGCAAGATCCTGGTTGTCTACCGGCACTACCCCCTGCAGGCGATCCATCCGTATGCGATGGCGGCGGCCAACGCCGCGGAATGCGCCGCCGAGCAGGGGCGGTTCGCCGAGTTTCACGATGTTCTGTTCGCTTCCCAGGATTCGATCGGCCGCACACCGTGGGTTCAATTTGCCCGGGCCGCAGCGGTCCCGGATACGGCTCGATTCACGCAATGCGTCGATCAGCGCAGGTACCAGGCACGGATACAGGCGGACATCTCCGCCGGCCGCCAGCTCAAGGTCGACGGAACTCCGACTGTGGTCGTGAACGGGTTGCAGTTCACCGGGGTGGGAAGCGACGAGGATTTCGAGTCGCTCATTGTGAAACTGCTTGATTGATCGTGCGAAGTGCGGCGCCAGATGGCTCGCGAGGACCGGTCACGCGCGGCGCCATAGTTGCCCGCGCTCAAAGCGGGGCTGGTCGAGCGGGTGAGGATTGCGAACCCGGATCATCGCGCGCACGGATGCCGTTGCTCCGGATCTCGGAGCAGGGCACCACGTGCTGGTCCCCCAGGGGAAATGCGGTACGCCCGACGATCTCGAGTTCGGAGAGGTCTCCGAACTGCAAAACGCCGGTGACGTTCTCCCGCCCCACGGTGACTACGGCGCGCACCAGATCGGCGGGCGAAAAGGTGAGGATCCGGTTCCCGGCATGAAGCCGCCGGTCGGAGCCACTGAGTCCCTCGGGGCGGTATGTAATGCGCATTCTTCAGGAAAAACTGGGCGGCGTCATGCGTCGAGCATCACTTTCTTCTTCAGCCCGTTGAGTCTGTCCCATCCGAGCTTCTCCCGCTTCTGAAGTTGGCCCACAACGATTCCGGGCGCGATCCCGATTGCCTGGGCAAACGACTCAACTGAGCGCCGCGTGAAGTTGCCTGTGGCGAGAAAACGGGACATCCGTTCGATGGGGACCAGGAAATCCGTTGCGAAGTCGTTAGCCTCCATTTCCCTGAGGTCCTGATCATCGCCTGTTTGCTCAAGACATTCGACGAATATTTCATTCCGACCATGGAAGACGACGTGTGCAGCCTCGTGGTAGAACGTAAACCAGAAGTGATCATCCGATCTATAACGGCAACTTAGCTGAATGATGGCTTTCTCCAAGGTCAACCAACGAGTTGCTCCACTGATTCCGGTATTCGGCAATGCTGCAACGAAGACGACTGCAACACCGGCGCTGGAGCAGCGATCGGCTATGGCAGTCAAGTAGTGCTCGGGTTCTTGAACAGTCAGCTTTCTCAGTTCGTGCAAGGCATCCATGAAAGCGTCCCGGTTATATGGAGCGCATTCGATACGGTCAGCCAGAAGCACGCCGATCCTGAGCCATGCCGCCACAGCCGCCGGATCCGCATCGACGTGAACTGACTTTCGGAACTGCACGGCAGTGCGGGCACACTGCAGTTGCCATTGTGCAACCGAGTTAGCGCCAAAGAAACGCAGTATCTCGGCGAGTTGCGCCGCACCGTCGCGTATCCGCTTGATCCATCCACGTTTCGCGAGCTCCTTGACCGGAACGGACTCGATCGACAGCTCCTGCATGCGCGCGAGCACCTGCAGTTGTTCGAGTCGGAGCCGCTCGACGAGCCCGAGTCCGTCCCGTTCAACCTCGCCGTAGTCAAGGCCGGCCTCTCTCAGCACCTGACGCCGGGAGATAGGGTCCTCTGCCACTCCGCTTGCCAACGCGGAGAAGAAAGCATCCATTTGGTCTTCGTTATTGCGCGTCATTGCGATCTCTTCATCCAGGGTTCCGGCCCTTCCCGTGGATTCGCTCCAGCCTCCGCATCAGCTTTCGCTCCGACGTGTATACCTTCTTCACGTCTACCCCCAGCTTGGCCGCGATTTCCCGCGGCTTCATCCCGTCGCGCAGCAGTTCGCCGAGTTGCCGCAGTTCAACATCATCTCCGCTCGCCATATCGACGGACTTCCAGAATTCCTCGATCCAGGCCGAGCGCTCCTGGACCGACTCGTCCCGCGGATCGGTCGCGGCTCCAAGGCGAACGAGGTCACCCTCGTCCGCCGCAGCGACCTGGAGCCGGTTTGTCCGGGAGCGTGCCAGCGCGTAGAGGGCGCTGTCGATGCGGCTGGTGAGATGATCGAACAGCCTGGGGTGCTTCTCACGGTTCCAATGGTGCTCACCGGAGAAGAGCTTCGTGATGACGTGCTCGACAACGTCCTGAGGGTCGTTGCCATTGGGGAGGTTGAGGTCTCCTCTTGCCCATCGGAACCGCTTCGCACGCACGATGGTGTACGCGGTGAGCTGGGGGATCAAGCCCTTCCAGTCCTGCGATGCGAGTTCCGTGACGAGTTCGGCGTGATCCACGATAGGTAGGGCGGGCCCGGTTCGGGCGGGCATGGTGCCAGCGCCCCGTGGTACTCTGCTGAGGCAGGCACCGAATTCGTCACGTGACGAATTCTTCCGGGTGTTTGGCTAGGTAAGGTGACGGAGTGCGCGACGCGAGGGTTGGGCAGGCGGCAAGTATAGACCGCCGGTCGATCGTACGAAAGTACCCGCAAGGCGCGGCACCCTGATCCGCTTCTCTGCGACTGCCGTGGAGCGGTGACAGCCAGGCGATGTCGATCGCCAGCCTTCCAAACCCGCGCGGCCGAGCCGCTGCGCCCCTAAAGCTGCGGGAGTAGAGAGATGAAGCCTGAGAAGCTGGAACTTACGGTGGTAGTGAACGGCACGCCTACGCAGCTCGAAACTCCCGCACAGGCCGAACTGCGGAGTGTGGTAACCCGTGCGCTGGCGCAGACGAAGAACTCCGGCCAGCCCTTCGAGAATTGGGAGCTGCGCGACGTGAACGGCCAAGCGCTCGATCTTGGAAAGAAGGTCGGGCAGATCAACTTTGCGTCTGGCTCGACGCTCTTCCTCAGCCTCCGCGCCGGCGTTGGCGGCTGAGGATGTGGTGACGGCTCCTGGAGGGGAACTGTTGGCGGACCCGGCGGTCTCGCGCGCCAAGTTCGCGCGAGAGATCGCCGATTTCCGCACGGTGGAATCCGAATACCGCCGCCGGGGCATCCTTCTGCTCGGAGCGGAGTTCCCAACCGTGTCCCTGGCGTTCGCCGCGGCGCAGATCGCGCCGTCGCCGATGGTGTTTGGTGCCGATCTCGACTTCACCAACTACGACCTGCTTCCGCCGGCCGTGACACTGGTGAATCCATTCACGCGTGAGCCCTACCGGGCGCGTGAGCTTCCAACAGACCTGCCCCGCCTGGCGAGGGTGAATGGAAAGCCGGTGCGTCGCGAAGAAGTGGACAAGCTCCTGGCGAAGCACCGGGGCAATATCCCTAAGCATCTGGGCATGCTCAGACAGCGGCTGCTGGTCTGGCACGATCCGGATCAGGTTCCGTTTCTCTGCTTGCCCGGGGTCCGGGCCTACCATGAGCACCCCGAGCACTCGGGCGATTCCTGGCTCCTCCACCGGACGAGCGGAGCGGGGCGGCTTGCGACGATCATCGAGCATCTGTACCGCTTCGGCGTGCTCACTGTTCGCGGCTACGCCTTTGACGTGAACATCCAGATCGGACCGGGCCCGACGAAGCAGCCTCAAGCTCAAGCGCAGGTGCACCTGCGCGGCCTTCAGATCGTACCCGGTGGGGAATGACTGACCTGTTGACCGTCCGTCGGGTTCTGCTTCCGCGCGAGCTCGCCGACGCCACCCGCGACAGCCTCAGGGTCGCGGGTGAACAGGGCTGTGAAGGGATGGCGCTCTGGGCTGGCGTACAGGATGGGGAGCGGTTCGATATCCACGCGATGATCGTCCCCGAACAAAAGGCTGCGCGGGGTAGTGGGGGGCTCCTGGTGGCAGTCGGCGCGGACGAGCTCTTCCGTTTGAACCGTTGGCTCTTCGAGCACCGCCTGCGCCTGATTGCGCAGATACATAGCCACCCAACCGAGGCCTATCACTCGGAGACGGATGACGCGTTTCCGATCATGGCGCAGGCCGGGGGATTTTCGCTCGTCCTCCCCGACTTTGCCGCGCGCGGGTTCGATCTGGAAGATGTTGCAGTTTACAGGCTCAGCGAGGATCGGGGCTGGGTGCTGCAGACGCGCGACGAGGTTCTGCGGACGTTCATTATCACCGAGGTGTGACCGTGGCGCTCGCGAGGTACTTCGACAAGGCGATACTCGCCGGGTCGTCCGTGTTGCAGGGCTTCGATCCAGCGGCGTTCACGAAGACTCTCGAGTCGCACGTGATCGGCATCGCGTGGGACGGCCCCGCAGCGGAGTCGCAGGAGGGGCGGACGGCGCTCGCGCTGATCGTGGAACTGCTTGCACGCCTCTATCCGGTCCTTGCCTTCGCACAGGATGATGGGGAGACGAGTGCGTTCGCGGCCTCGTTGATCGCCCGCGCGCGTGCGATCAACGAGAGGCTCGACCTGGCCGAGCCGGCGGCCGCCATGGTCTGGGTCTGCGTGGGACAGGGCGCTGCACCGGCGAACGATGCTCTGGCCCTTCACGTCGGCAGCGACGGCTGGATCGCGCGCTTCTCTTCCCGTGGGCCGGTGCCGGTCGGATCCTCCCCGAACCCGTTCGGCGCGGCGGCCGCGGCGTGCCTTGGTGCCGCCAACGTCTTCCGGTACGTATTCGGCGACCAGCTTGTCGCCGGCGATCTCGACGGAGACGTGCAGATTTCGGTTCTCACGCTGGACCCGTTGGAGGCGGAACCAACGAATCCCACCCTCCCCCCGGTGGATTTTGGCGAGGCGTTTCTGGTCGGCGCGGGCGCGATCGGAAGCGCGACCGTGTGGACGCTCACCCGCGTGCCCGCCCTCGCCGGAACGCTGCACGTTGTCGACGGGGAGAAGCTGGATCTGAGCAATGTCCAGCGTTATGTGGGGTCGTCAGAGGCCGAGATCGGAACGGTGAAGGTTGAACTGGCGGCCCGGGCGCTCGCGAATACCGGGCTTCGCGTCGAGCCGGCGGCGATGCGCTGGGGCGAGTTCCTGAAGCGGCGCGGGGACTGGGGGCTTGAGAGTGTCCTCGTTGCGCTTGATAGCGCCGAGGACAGGATCTTGGTGCAGGGTGCGCTGCCCCGCTGGATCGCCAACGCGTGGACGCAGCCCGGCGACATCGGCGTATCGCGTCACGACTTCGACGACGAGCGGGCCTGCCTTGCCTGCCTCTACACGCCGAAGGCGGTGCAGCCCCACCTCCGGGATAAGGTGGCAGAGGACCTCAAGCTCACGACGGTGGAGGCGAAGGCTCGGGTGAGTAATCTCCTCTACAATGGGGACGCGGTAGGCGAGGAGTTCTTGAGAGAGGTGGCTACGGCGATGAACATGGACGTGCAGCCCCTGCTTCCGTTCGCCGACAAGCCGCTGATCGAGTTCTACCATGTCGCCGTGTGTGGAGGTCTGATCCTGAGCCTCGGCGGTGGGAGCGACGCGTCCCGCGCTGAGGTCCCTCTCGCGTTTCAATCGGCGATGGCGGGGGTTCTCCTGGCTGCTGAGTTGGTCGCGCACGCGGGCGGCCTGCGATCGGTGCCCCTCGCAGTGACAACGAAGATCAACCTTCTGCGGCCTCTCGGCTCGGTGCTGTGCCTCCCTCACGGAAAGGCGCCGGGTTGTATCTGTGGTGATGAGGACTACCTCGCTGCGTATCGGACAAAGTACGAACATGTTCACGGGAGCGGGGATGCCAGCCTCCGCGCCACACGGGAAGGCCCTGCACTTCTCTGATTTACCATCCAGCAACCGTCACATGGCCAATGTGGGCAGACAACGAAACCACGACGGATCTCCTGAACGTCCGCCACCTCGTTCAGGTCATCTCGGACACGATCCAGACCGAACGTCTTCTTCCGTTGACGATCGGTGTCTATGGCGGCTGGGGAAGCGGGAAGTCGAGCCTTGTGCACATGGTGCGGGCCGATCTGGAGCGAAAAGAGGGAATCGTCTGCATCTCGTTCAACGGTTGGCTTTTCGAAAGCTATGAGGACGCGAAGTCTGCCCTGATGGGCACGATCCTGGACGAGATCCGCACTCGGAGGACGCTGGGTGCGAAAGCGCAGGCTCTCCTCGGAAAGCTGAGTGCGCGCGTAGACTGGTTCCGCGTGATGTCGCTCGCGGGCAAGGGAGCCCTCACGCTGGCGCTGGGCGGGGTTCCGGGCGCGCTTACCGGCCTGCAGGTGACCGGTGCCGCGATGAAGTCGCTCGCGCGAAAAGCCGGAGAGAAAGCCGTGGCGGCCGACCCCGAGAAGCTCGAGGGTCTGGTCCGTCAGAAAGATGAACCGGATACGGAGGAGCCGGTCCACGCGATCCGCACTTTCCGGGAGGACTTCGTCGAACTGCTCGAAGAGACCAAGATCAAGACGCTGGTGGTCTTCATCGACGAGCTGGACCGGTGCATTCCCGAGACGGTGGTGCAGACGCTCGAGGCGATCCGCCTATTTCTCTTCGCGGAGCGGACCGCGTTCGTAATCGGCGCGGACGAGCGACTTGTCCAGCACGCGGTTCGCCAGCGGTTCAAGCTCGAGGGAATGGATCCGCAGATCGGGGCGGACTACCTGGAGAAGATGATCCAGATTCCGTTCCGCATCCCGCCTCTCGGCCGCCGGGAGATCCACACCTACATGAATCTCCTGTTCACGGAACTGCACTGTGATGCGGGTGCGTTCCGCGACTTGGTGGAGGAATTGGATGTTCGGGAGCGGGGGCCATTCGGAGAGTTGACGTTCTCGTTCGAAGACGCACGTGAGCTCCTCCGCCCGCTTCCCCCGGAGCTGGGCGACAGCTTCGCACTGACGGAGCAGCTCGCCGACACGCTCGCCCAAGGACTCGCGGGGAACCCGCGCCAGACTAAGCGGTTCCTCAACGCGCTGCTCCTGCGGATCCGCCTCGCGGAACTACGTAAGATCGAGCTGGGGCGTCGCGTCCTTGGGAAGCTGATGCTGCTTGAGTACTTCCGCCCGGAGCACTTCCGGATTCTGGCAGGGTGGCAAGGGCGCCAGGCGGGCACGCCGGAGGAGATTGCGGCCCTGGAAGCCGCGTTGAAGACACCAGCCCCGGCACCGGCTGTGGAGGCCAACGCTGCCATGCTCCCGGTGGACGCGAGGGCGCCACGAACCAAATCCGGCCCCAAGCGAGCAGCAGCCGATGCGGAGGATGGTAAGGCGGGTGCCGCGGCGGGCGTGCCCGAGCACGCAAGGGATTGGTTGGAGGACAGTTGGTTAAAGAGCTGGCTCACTCTCGAGCCGGAGCTTGGGGGCGTAGATCTGCGTCCGTACTTCTACGTCGCCCGCGACAAGATCGGGCACACGGAGAACGCGCTCCTTCAGCTCAGTCCAGGAGCGACCGAGACTCTGCGCCAGCTTCGAAGCCCGTCGGAAGCTCTCCGAAGCGCCGGCCAGACGAGGCTGAAGGAGCTCTCCGCGGGCGAAGCGGTTGGCATCCTCCAGGAGCTCGCGACGCAGGCGCGGCAGACGGAGCAACTCGGGGGCGCGAACGATCCTCCACTGGTTTCTTTGTTCCTGCTGGCGGAAGCGCGGCCGGAACTCGGGGGGGAGGTGGTCGCGATGTTCCGGGGGATGTCGGAGACGCAGATCCCGGTGGGCGTGATTCCCCGTCTCATGTACAGTACGAAGGGTCAGTCCGGTGAGGCACAGGCCCGGGCTCTCTTCGAGCAGTGGTCCAGATCGACCGTGAACGTACGTCTTGCCCGCGCTGCGGAATTGCAGCTGAAGAAGTAGCCTTTTCCAGGGGATCCTGAACATTGGGTACTTCGAAACCATACGGCGGTCCCAAGGGTC
The DNA here is from genome assembly GCF_035474595.1 of Longimicrobium sp. Lineage (NCBI taxonomy): Bacteria > Pseudomonadati > Gemmatimonadota > Longimicrobiia > Longimicrobiales > Longimicrobiaceae > Longimicrobium > Longimicrobium sp. The sequence goes on along the minus strand of NZ_DATIND010000028.1, from coordinate 99,162 downwards.
CGGGCGACCTCCTCCCGCCCGACGCGCCTCCGCCTCCGCAGGAGCCTTGCGATGAGCCGCCACCGGAAGAGCTTCCTCCGCCAGGTGACGACGATCCAGGAGGAGACAGCCCCGACGATGGAGATCGGCCGGTGCCCGGTAGCGCCGTTCCACCGCCTCCGCTGAAGAACCCGTGGAGAGCCGCCAAAACCGCGATGCGGGCTTTCGCGCGATCGGGCGGGGGTGCGCCGGGACGGGGCTCCCGGAGCCGCGCGGTCCGCTACTTCGTGCGCGCGCAGGGCGGGGCACAGCGCGCGGCGCGGAACTCCCCGTCGGCGATTGCCTCGGGCCGCGCTCTCGCGCGATTTCTCTCCGCGGTAGCTGCACGAGGCCTCGCTGAGGCCGCCCGCGAGTTCAGGATTGGCGAGTTCCTGAACCGGGGGATCGACGTTTTCCTTGCGGCACTGACTCGGGTGCTGGCACCGCGCGCGGGGACGAACGAAGAGGCCGCCGCCCATGCTGCGATCGCCGAAACCACTGCGTTCCTGTTCGATGAGTGCGGAGTGGAAGACGCCGGCCTTGAAGCGCTTGAGGAGCTTGACGCGGCGACCATGGGACGCGCACTGGAGCATTTCGTCGCCTCGTTCATCAACACGAGGCTCATGCACGTACTGGGTAGTCGAATCGAGGCCGCGGCGCAATCCGCAGAGCAGGCTGTCGCGCTCGAGGCCGAAGTGAAGGACTACGTGCGCGAAAGGGTGAGGCTGGACTTTGCCGAGCGCGACCTGCTGGAGATCAACTGGGACGCGCCGGAAAGCCAGAGAGAGATCCAGGACATCTTTGAGGAGGCATATGTCCTCCTGGAGGACGCGCAATGAGATGGCACGTCGACGTCCGGGTAGGAGATGCCGAGCATGAATTGGCGGTCGGCGATGGGGAACAGGTGCTGCGGCTACCAATCGACACCGGAGGTGTGCCAGGCTCGCTCAAGCATAACGCGTGGGACGTCATCCGGCGGCACCAACTTCCTGATCCCGCTCCCGCGGCCGTAGACCTCTTCCGGATGGCCGCGGCAGTATACGCAGCCGATCTGAGGACCTCTCGCGGCGCAGATCCGCATTCGGACGGATGGACGCGGCACTTCGTGCTGCACCTCCCGGTCTCGGATCCGGCACTCTGGGAGGCTGCCCGTGACACGCTCACGCAGTTGCTCAGGTTCCTCACGGGTGACGTTTGGGAGGCGACGTTTCTCCAAGCACCGTTTTCGGCACCTGTTGCTCGGAATTATCGCAAGACGTTCCCGCCGCTCGATGCGACCGCGGCATGCCTGCTCTCCGGTGGCCTGGATTCATTCATCGGGGCGGCGGATGCGCTGCATTCGGGAGAGCGGCTGTATCTCGTGAGCGCTGGCTCTCAAGGAAGTGCCGCGCACTCGACCGGCGCGCAGCACCGAACGGTAAATGCGCTTCGGCAGCAGTACGGCGACGATAATCTTCGCCACCTCGAGTTCAGAGTGAGTCCCCCGCGAAAGCTCTTTCGGCACCATGTAGAAGACACGCAGCGGAGCCGCTCGATCATCTTCCTGAGTCTGGGTGTATTCGCATCCGCCGCGCTCGGGGGAAACCTGCCGCTCATCGTCCCTGAAAACGGCTTCATCACGCTCAACGTCCCGCTTGCGCCAAGCCGGTTGGGAAGTCTAAGCACGCGGACGACACATCCCGAGACCATCCGGCTCTTCCGGCAGCTGCTAAATGAACTCGGAATCAATGTCGAGCTACGGCTCCCGTTCCAGTTCATGACGAAGGGCGAGATGCTCGACCGCGCCGGAGACCGTGACTGGGTAATCGCGACCGCTCCGGTTACCGTATCCTGCGCCCATCCTACGGCGGATCGCTGGCTGGGTATAGGACTTGGTAAGCCGAACTGCGGCTACTGTCTCCCATGCCTCATCCGGCGTGCTTCGCTCGCGCGAGTCGGCGCGGACGATTCCACCCAGTACCGGGAGAATCCGCTGACGAAGGAGCTCTCGAGGAAGAAGATGCGGGATCTGAGGGCGATCCAGTTCGCCGCCGAACGGGATCCGGAGGCAGCCGGGGTGGCCGATGTCCTGCAGTCAGGCCCTCTCCCCGCAGACGAAGACCAGGTACGGATGTCGGTGGAGGTGTATCGCCGTGGTCTGCGCGAGCTTGCCGCATTCCTGAATCCCGGTCGTTGAAACGTGACTGCAACTCTCGTCGATACCCATTTTCACCTGGATCTATCCGCGGATCCCGGCGCGGTCGTGGCCCGGTGCGAGGCGGAGCGGATCTACACGGTCGCCGTCACAAACGCACCTTGCGTGTTTGAGAAAACCGAGCGTCTCACCGCCGGACGAAAATACGTGCGTGCAGCCTTGGGATTGCATCCAGAGCTCGCCGTGCAGCGCCGGACCGAACTCCCGATGTTCGGCGAACTGCTCTCGCGAACAAGGTATATCGGCGAGATCGGCTTGGACTACAGCACACCGTCTGCCGAGGAGCGGCGGGGCCAGCGTTCGGTGTTCGACAAGATATTGCAGCTCTGCTCCGACGCCGGCGACAAGGTGCTCACGATCCATAGCCGGCGCGCGGCGGAAGACGTGGTCGATGCAATCGGCGGGTCATTCCGAGGCACCGCGATTCTCCACTGGTATTCGGGATCGATTCAGGCTCTCGGCCGAGCGGTCAACGCGGGTGCCTACTTCTCGCTCAACATCGCGATGTGCAAGGGCAAGCGGTTTCCGGCTCTTCTTTCGCGGATTCCAAACGACCGCATACTCACCGAGAGCGACGGCCCGTTCGTGGAAGTCGACGGCCGCAAGGGTGAACCCGCAGACGTGCGGCGCGTTCTGGAGGTGATTGCCGAAATGTGGAAAGTCGATGCGGCCGAGGTTGCGAAACTCGTGTACGCGAATTTCGGGCATGCATTGCGAGATCTTCCGACGACGGCATCGGCAGCGGTCATCCGTGAGCGATCAGCTCTGGGAGCGGATCGCCAGATCACATGAGCTTCGATGTGTCATCGAGCGCTGGCCGTCCTGGCGCCGAAGCAGCCCGTCAGCGTGACGCCTGCGGGGAGTATCACGAGGAGCGCCGGCGGGCGCTGCGTCCTTTCAGCACCTTCGTCTCCCTCTACGCCGTAAGGCTGGAGCGTACCCGCCGCACCCATTCCGGCACGGGCATCCCCGCGCCGGCATACAGGCGGTTGATCGTGGCGATCAGGATCGCCACTCCCTCATCTGGTTTGGGTAGCGTGCTCACATAGCGCCGGAGCTGGTCGGCGATCACCTGCGCGGGAACCCCGCTGAAACCCTCCTCCCGCTGATACCACTCCCGCAGCCGGACCATCGTTTTGCCATAAGGCTGCGTCCCATTCAGCAAGTTGCTCAAGCCCGTGGGCGACATTCCCACCGACTCGGCGACGGAGCGCAGCGACCGGGAGTCGACCGCCGCCTGGAGTGCGTTCCTGATCCGCTCCAACTCGCCGGAGCTTCCGAATGGGGATGTCACGGTCTCAGCGCCTCGTCATCCTGCGTGTGTGCATTGTCGTCCCACGCGACTCCAGTGAAACGGCGCGTATGCGGTGAGTCCCGTGGGTGGGGAATGCCGAACTCGGCGTAGAGCGCTAGCAGCCGCTCCATCATCAAGCGGGCGCAGTCGTCGCGGTTCGAGTCCGGCGCCCCGGCGCGGAGCCCACGCACGAAGCGCTCGTAGTATTCCTCCGTCTCGCCGCTCGGGTCCGCCGACCCGTCGCTCACCTCACCCGCCGGAGACGAGGGGCGCGCCCCCATTCCGTAACCGGAGCCGAAGTTCCACGGGTTCCGGCCTTGGCGGCGCCGCGCGCCGGATGCGGTCGCGCAGCTCGCGCGCGCGAACATCGAGCTCCGCCAGTTCCGCCTCGTCGTACCGGGGTTGGAGCAGGAGCCGGGCGATCTGCTTCGTGACATGCGCCAGTTCGTCCTCCATCGCCGGCACGCTTGCCTGTGTTTCGGGCGGCGGGCTCACGTCTGGAGCCTCGCGCGCAACCTAACCAGCCATTCGGGAACCCCTTGCCCGTGCGCCTCGTGAATCTCCGCAAGCCGTTCGGCAAATTCCCGGACGGCCTCGTCACGCTGCTCCGATGGGATGTCGTCGAAAAGGCCGTAGAGCATCGCGGCGAGGGCTTCCGAATCGTCCCGAAGTGATTTTCGACCTGGCACCCTGCGATGCTTCGCGGTAAGCGGCCATGAGCGTCGGCGAGGGGCGCACGACCGTGGTTTCCCCGCCCTCGCACGTGGGTCAGCGTGCGGAAGTGCACCTGCCGCGTGGTTGAGCCCACGCGCGCACGCCTCCTCGTCAGATCTCCGTACGGGAGGCAGCGATGGGGCGAACAATACCCGTGCGCCGTGACCGGTTCGATATGCCCGTTGTGGCAGGTACTATCGGTGCGTTCTAGTGGCGGGATTTGTTGGGAGCGCGCCGTGGCGGGATCAGATGGTGGCGCGTCGTGGCGGCAATTGATTGCGGGGAGTACATTCGGAGATGCGCGCCCTTTACCCCCACATCATCCCCCCCGCGAGAGAGGTTCAGATGCAACGCTCATTCGCTGTAGTCGCTGCTTTGACGTGTCTCGTTTTCGGCGGTTGCAACTCCACGCCCGCGTCCCCGGAGGCCGTGCCGACCCGCCCGAGGCTGACCGGCTATACCTACGGGTCTGGGAACGTCGTTGCCACGCCGCCGGACGAAACGACTGCGGCCACCGCGTCCGCGGTGGCCGTGCAATCGGATAGCGCTTCGAGAGGGGGCTACACCTACGGTTCGGGGAACTAGGCGCGCGAGCCGCTCGCCCGGTTCTGGCTGGTCCCGCCGCCTACCTCGCGGCGTGGCTTCCAGCGCCTCAGGCGGATCTCGAAGTGACGTGTCAATGGGTAGACTTCCACCATCTCACCATCCGCCCTGGTAATCGGGCGTTGTTCAAGCACATCCGCGAGCAGGGCGCGCGCATCCTGCTCGTAGCGGCTCTGGTTCATCCGCACAGCGCTGTCGATCGCTTCGCGTGCGTGGCGCTCCGCGCGCGACCATTGCCCAAGCACGCGCGCGCCTTCGGCCAGGAAGATCAGGGACGGCGCGGCTTGTTGCTGGTCGACGGAGATCTGCGCAAGCGCGCGCCGCTCCGCGTCGTCATAGCGGTGAACCAGGCCCCGACCGGCGGCGGCCCACGCGAACGTCGCCACGCCCGGTAGCAGGTGGTGCCTGGGCACCACGCGGACGAACAACTCCAGGAGCGGGTATGCCAACGCGTACTGCTGCGTGCGGATCAGCGCGTACGCGAAATCGTGCGCGAGGTACGGCAATCGCCGATGATGGAGCGGGTATAGCTCAACGGCCGCATCTGCATGTTCGATCACCTCGGATACATCCCCGGCTTCCGCAGCCAGGGCCATGAGGTCGTGCCGGGTCTCGGCCGCGCTTCTTCGGCGGCCCGTCCTCGCCGCGCGCCTGGCTGCCTTCAAGAACCAGCGGCGGGCCTCATCCAGCCGGCCGCACTCCTTCATCAACGCTCCGTAGCCAAGTAGAGAGCTGACCGCCTCCGAGCGGTCACCGGACCACGCTGCAAAGCGGTATCCACGCTCGAACCAGAGGGCGGCCCGGTCGAACAGCGACGCCTCGCGACAGAGCCGCGCCGCGGCATTCGCCAAACTCGGGTCGTTCGGATCAACGCGGGCGGCAAGTTCCGCGAAGTGCAATTCCGTCTGCTTCTTCCACGCGCCTCCCGCCCATTCGCTCACGCGAGAACACGCCGAAGCAAGTTCGGGCTCGGTTACCTGGGGGCGAGAGCGCGCCCGCGCGAAAATCTCGAAAATCGTAGCTTGGTGTGCGAATGGATCCACCTCGTCCACGGAGAAGATTTCCCGCAGCTTCGCGTGACTGAGGGTGCCGAAGCACTCGCGCCTTTTGGCGCCTGAATCAACGAACAACCTGGCCGTGCGGGCCGCTCGCCAGAGTGCCACCCCGGCCGATCCATCCGTCTCATGGAGGATGGAGAGTCCGAAAAATCCCTTTACCTGATCGTACAACCAAAAGGGTGGCGGGGGCGGGATTCGCCGCCGCGGCGCCCGCTCGAGTGTATTCTTTGTCTTCTGACGAGCCATGAGGCCACGGATCGGGCGGGGGCTACAATTCGTATTCAGACACACAATACCTCCGAATGTAGCCAAGCGCTACACTTGCCACACCCCCGCAGCATGGCTCGATCACGCGGGTCTAAGTGGACAAGGGGACCACGGCGCGCCAGAACCGGCTGGCCACAGAGGCCTGGGGTTCGTCCAAGCCGTGGCCGCTGCGTCGGCACCGGGAGGACGAGAGAGCAGTACCTCATGCGTAGTCCGGCGTACCCGTTGCTGCGCAGCACCGATTGTCCCCAGTGGCTGACGCGCCGCGGTTGCGGCCTCCCGCTGATGGCGGCCGCACACGAACTCCCCGCGGACCGTGGCCCGCCGCGCGCCGTGACTCTGGGAGGGGGTGGGCGAGACGTTGACGGATGTCGAGGACAGCGGTATTCTGTCGTATATAGACTACATTCACAAGTGCGCGAACGCCCCGAGCATGGGCTTGGCGCTCCCTAATCGGGATCCTGCAGCGGCTCGGATCTGAGTTCATCGACCGCTGCCCCGAACTCGCCCCAGCTGCGTCGCAGCACGGTGAGGACTCGGTCGATCACCTTGACGGTGGGGTTTTCCTTGCCGCGCTCGACGTCCCCATAATAGACCGCGTGCAGCTTCGCACGCGACGCGGTCTGCTCGATTGTAAGACCTCGTTCCTTTCTGAACCTGCGAAGAGCGGGGCCGACGGGAACGCCAGGGTCGTGAGCCATGCGCCCACGCTACCGGTTTCGTCGCGCCCCGCACCATAAGGTATACACTACATTCCGAGAGGCGCCCCGCGGACGGGCACGCTCACGGCGGATCCCATCCCATCACCAGAGGTCGTAATCACATGCGTAGTACGCTCGCCTTCCACGCGGTCCTTTTCACACTCACCACCACCTCCGCTCGCGCCCAGCAGACCGACCAGCTCGCGGATCCACAGGCGCCCGCCGGGCGCCACGCTGTCGGCTGCAGCCAAGTGGCGGATTACGTACCCGGCACCGCGGCCGCGGGGGAGTTCACGGTCTCCGACTGCTTCTCGTTGAACGCCGGCCTGCGCCAGCCCACGGACTACTGGCGCTTCCACACCGACGTCCGCAGGGACGTCCAGGCGGTGGTCGAGGCGCCCGGGATGCAGGTCCACCTGCGCCTGCTAACCGATGACGGGGTGGAGGTGAAGGCGGACGAGTTCGTGAACTCTTTCGCGATTCTGTCCACCCAGGTGCCGCCTGGCACGTACCGGCTGGAGGTGGAGAACCGCAGTGAATCGAGCGGAGGAGGACGTGCGTTCGGGCGGTATACGCTCCGGAGTTCCACGGACGTGGCCGGGTTCGAAGGGTGTCCCAAGCTGGAGACGCTTCCTTCCGCAGGCCTTGTCGCCGGCGAGTGGAGCGTGGAGGACTGCCTCCTGCCGACGATGATGCGCTACGACTTGCGGCGCCACGACTATTACGTCCTCGACGTCACCTCCCGCCGTGACGTCGCCCTCAGCCTCGAGTCTCCCGGGGTGACCAGCACACTTGCGCTGTTTACACGAACCGGCGAGCCGGTTGCCGACGCGATGGTCGCCGGCGAGCCCGGCCGGATCTCGGCCCAACTCGCCCCAGGCGCCTACGTCGTCCGTATCGGGGTGGCCTCTGGCGCAGAGCGTGAAACGGGGCGCTATACGCTCCGGGTGAGGTAAAGGTAAACCCGGGAGCGCCTGCTCTGGCCGCACGCAGGCCCCGCGCACGCTTGCGATATCGGCAGGCGCTGGTCCCGGTCGAAGACGTTCTCTGTGACCAACTGCTCGTGCGCGTTCTCGCGCACGAGTCACTTGCTTTGAGGCCGGACCTGACCTCCCTCAGCTCGTTCTCGCGTGGATGACGGTCTCGTCTACTGGGCAGGCGTCTACTGCTGCGCTGTTCATCGGTCGGACACATCGTCTCGCTGGCACAGCAACCGATTCCGCAATGACGACTCGAGAGGGCGGCAACTCGCCTGAACCGAAAGAACAGCTTGTTCTCGCACCGTTCGAAACGACGCCCGGAGCGGCCGACGCTATCCCCTACAGGGTCTGGCCCGATCCCGAGGAAACGCCGGCTGGGGAGGCCGAACCGGGCTTGTCCGGGTTTGGTGCCCGTACGAGCATCCGGCTGGATCAGCGCGCTTTCGAATACGTCGAAGACGGGCGTCTGCGTTCGCGGATGCGCCACGGCCGCTCGATCGACCGTGGACGATTGGTCTCGAGCATTCTGCACGGCTTGGCGAACGCCGGATTCGATCTCGCCGAGGCAGAGCCAGAGGAGATCGCCCTCGCGGTCAGTCGGCGCTTCGCCCGGTCAGCTGAATAAAGCCACTCGGTGGCCGCAGTCCTCGATGGCCCTAGCGCTCGGCCGGACAACGTGCCGGACGAGCGTCGGTCGGCCGTTGCCGATCCGGCCCAAGCCCTACCCTGACGAATTGTTGTTTCGTGTTGGCGCACGCACGTCCTAACCTCGGGACAACCGCGGCCCAGCGTGTCTCTCCACCGCGATCCGCCGGGCGGCGAATGCACCGCGGGGCCGAGAGCGAGGTACGCCTAACCCGCCCTAGATTCGGGAATTCTGCCCGGCAGTATCGCCCATGCGTCTATAACGGTGAGGGCGAGAGAGTCTCGGATCCGGCCAGTCCGTCACCGAAGCCAGGAGTATGTGCGTGGGTGCACAGATGTCCCTATTGGCGAAGCTGCCGATCTCGTGGGAAGAAATCGACGCCTTGATCGCCGAAGCGAAGGGCTCGACCTCCGAACTCCACCGGATGATCGTCCACGCGGTTGATACCGGTCGGTTGCGCGGACGTGCGCCGACGGTTTCGACGCTCTGGCGCCGGCTAAGGCACAAGCAGGGGCTAGACGCAGCCGAGGCGAACAAGGGACGCGACCGCGAACGATGGAAGAATCTCGACCCCGGCTCGCAGGAGGCGCGCGCGGTGACCCGCGTAGAGGCCGCCGTACGACGGGGTCACGAGGCGATTCAAGCGCTATATCCTCTGGGGCAGATCACGCGCGACGAGATCACACGGCACCAAGCAGTATCCAAGCGCGGCTCTTCGGGGAAGCTGCGGCGGAAGGTGGCCACCGGTAACCTGCAGGAGCTCGATGTTTTGGCGGCTGATTTGGAATCCCGGGCCGCCATCCTCGAGCGCCGCTTGGCGCGTGCCTCATCGAGACAGGAGCAAAAGACTGCCGCGACCGCGACGGCTCCCGTCGTGGAGCTGTCCGGACATGGTCTGGTCAAACCTGCCGGGACCGAAGGCGTAGACCCTCTTTACGGCACAGAGGGAGACACCGGTTGGGGCCGCGCGGCCGACGCGGCGCCGCGACCCGCCGTGGGCACCCTCGTCGACTTTGTGACTCCATGCCACACAGACGTCATTGCGCAGGCCCGCTGGCGCATGGTCGCACCACTGCTGGGCAACGGGATAGCCGACCCGCGCCAACTGGCCGCCCACTGGCGTAAACGGTTCGGAGAGGTCCTGACGGTCCCAGGAGCGGAATACCCGGGGATTCCGCGCGAGGTGTGTACGAAGTACCGGAATATCCACTGGCGCACCCTCTACCGTTGGAAGGAGGCCATCGAGCTGTCGGAGGCAACTGCGCGTGAGGTCGGGATCGATACGGCCGCCGCCGTCATATCACTCCGACACCAGTACCCGAACCACCGCCGTGGACCAAAGAAGGCCACGGCGATCGTGGTTGAGCGAATCTACGCCATTTATAGAGAGCACCCCGACTGGTCCGCTGCCGCCATCGCGCGCCACATGCAGCGAGCCGGTACGGACATCTCCGAGCGCACGGTACAGGCGGTTGTCCACCAGATCTCCCATGCCGATAGGGTCGAAGCACGGGGTGGGCCGGCGGGTGAGGACGTGATCCTGATCACCAGGCTGCTGCGCGAGTCACCCTACGCCAACCGCACGTGGATCATCGACAACTCGTTCATACGGTTCGACGTGGTGGCCCCGGATCATGAGGGGCCGCTCGACGAAACTGAAGAGGACTTGGGGTTTGAGGCAATCGTAGAAACAATCATCCCGGGTGGCCTTGTCAAACGCAGGCGGGTGCGCCGTCTGTGCCTGACCACGATCATCGACGCGTGCACGCGCAAGATCCTTGTCGTCCGCGTCTGGGCCGAGGCACCCAGCGCGCGGACGGCATTACTCGCGCTCAGGGAGGCGATGCTCCTCTATGGAGTACCGGAGGTCGTCTACAGCGACAACGGGAGCGACTTCAGGTCTGGTGAGGTTGGGGATCTGCTGAGAGCACAGGGGGTCATGCAGATCTTCTCCGTGCCGTACTCGCCACGAAGCCGAGGCCGGATCGAGCGTTCCTACCGTACCATCAAGGAGAGCATCCTGCCCCTGCTGCCGGGCTACGTTGGCGGCTCCAACCCACGTAGCTGGCACGAGATGGAGCTGCTCACGATTCCGGAGGTCGAACAGCACATTCGCACAGGTGTCGAGATCCACATGAACCAGCGCATCTGCCGCACGACCCGCCGAGTCCCCAACGAGCACTACGAGGCGTCGATCGGAGCGCGTGGGCTGGCCGGCATCAGACGTCCCAACGACGAAGCTCTGATCCCGCTGCTGTTGCGGGACGATCACGTCCGGTTGGACGGCCCGGGGATCCGCGTCGGCGGTCTGCAGTACCACTCGGATGCATTCGCCGAGATCGCCAACGGGTCAGAGGTCTCCGTGTACCACGACCCTGGCCGGCCGACAGTTGCCTACGTCGCAATGCAAGGCCCCGGCGGTCGCCTGGAATTCCGCGGAATCGCGGAGGTATACGGTCCGGGTGCGCCGCCCCCCGAGATCGGCGAGCAGCGGCGACGCGAGGCAGAGTTCCGAGCGGAGTCGGAGGCCCTGCGCACGCGCAAACGGGAGGAGGCGGTGCTACACGATGCCTTGCGCGAGGCGTCGGACCACGGACGCATCACCGGGATCGCCACTGCGGATGCGTTAGTCGCCGCCTACGACCGTTTAGCAGGCACAGTTCCGCCTGCACTTCCACGGACGCCAGCGACAACGCACAGGCTTCTCCCGCTCCCCGCGGGAAACCCTTCGGCGCCGGAGCCAGCATCTGGCGGTGGGCCAGTCGAACAACCGCAGCCGAAGCATAGGCGGACCGCTCGCGGCGGCAGAGCCCTGGTACTGCCATGGGACTGACGCGCCCTGAGCTCTGGACCACGGGTAGGGACGGCGCCGAACAGGGCGGATCGCATAGGGAGGTCCCGCGCTTCGGCTCACCTTCTGAGCTGCTGGCCCGCGCTCCGGCGCCCCTTGCGCTTCAAAGCACTCCCCTCGACATCGCGCTGGTTCGGGCAACCGCGGCCGACCTGTTCCAACGCGTGGACCCCACCTCCGCGATCGGGGCAGCGGCGCTTTCCAAGCGGCGCCTCCCACACGTGTACCCGCGCTCCATCCTCGATGTGATGGACAAGCGGTTCGCGGGCGTGGTCCACAACCGCGAATGCGTCTACATTCGCGGCGCGCAGCGGCGCGTCGGCGTCACCTTCTTTCTGACCGATTACGCACGCGCCTTCAACTACCGGGCGGCGACGATCCGCGACCCTCGCCGCATCGCCTACGTGCAGCTGTCCAGCGGCTTGAGAAGCGAGGCGAAGTTCCTGGATCAGCTCTGCACGAGCATTCGCACCAGCCTGAAGACTACCGAGCTGCGGTTCCGGGCCACCGGTACAATCGTTCGGCGGATCATCGACACGCTCCGGCTCTACCGCGTCAGCGTGCTGATCCTCGATCACGTACAGCTGCTGCCGCCCGCACCCCGCGCGGTGATCGCCGACCTCATCCAGCAAGCCAGCGCCGAGCACGCCACGCCCCTAGAGCTCGACGAGTACGAAGGACTCCACCCCCGGATTGGGGTGGTGGTGGCGGGTCACGGAGCACCCGAACGCGTCTTCAACGCCCCCGGAGAAACTCTCGGTTATCTCCTGCCGAGCGAGTTGGTATTTCCCACCTACGGGACAGCCGACGACGTCGCTGATGCACTCCGCAAGTCCGAGATCGGTCTCGGCGATCTCGACTCCTCCCACTTCGATGATGCGTTGCTTGCGCAGTACGTTCTAGAGTTGACGGAGGGGCGGATCGACCTGATCAGTCAACTCCTTCCGATCATCGATCTGGTCGCGCGGCTTAACGGGGCCGAGCGTCCGACGTTGGCAATTTTCGCAGCCGCGGCCTCGTTCGACCAGGCGCTCAGGCAGCGCATGCTCAACCGTGCGGACCCCGTACCTGACCGGCACGGCTGGGGTGACGTCGAACGGCGCGCGCAAGCTTACATGGCTGGAGAGCCGGTGCCGCTGCGCGCGCGCACCGTAACGGAACGGGACGAGAGCTCCGCCATGGCGAATCGAGGCCGCAAGCGGCTCAGCCCTAAAGAGGTGCACGACGGGCGCGACCACGCCGAAGGGCAGCGCCGGCAGATGACGTCGATTCGACGCAAGCGGAAGCGGGCAGGGTGATCATGACCTCCTTTTCGCCCGCCCGCGAGCGCTTGTCGGCCCAGGCCGAAGCGGCACTCCAGGCCGCTTTGAACGCCGCTGGCCACCTGGTCACAAGTGATGCAATCATCAGGGCGTGGGTCACCGCCAACGGTGGCGTGCCCGCGCCCGACGCACAGACAGTCAGGTGGCACTGGGTATTCGCCCCGGCACTGGCCAGGGGCCGAATCGTCCGGCGAGGCAAGACGCTGTTCGGACTAAGTGGGCATTCCGCCTCGGCCGTGCCCCCACCTTCACCACCACCCAAGAATGGCCAGCACGTTCTGGAACGCTGCGCGACCGCGGAAGGTGTGGTGGTCCGCCTGGCTCGCGAGCAGCGCCGACTGGTCGGCGCAACCGAAGTGGCAGACTCATGGCAGCGGGTCGCCGCGTCGAAAGCTCCCGCCGGCGCAAGCAAGCGGTTGGCACGCTACCTCGAACCAGCGATCCAGGCCGGACGGATCCGTGTCGTCCGGAAATCGAGGAGGAACTACTTCGGGCCGTCCGACGAGCCTGGCTTCGAACCGCCGCGGTACGCCTCCGACCTGCAGCGCGCGGAAGCAGCGCTCGGTCGCGCCATCGTGCGCATGAAGAGCGCGGTCCTGCTCGAAGAGATCCAGCGAGAGATCGACGCCGACCCCGCACTCACCCTGGAGTCGGAACGGCTCACCCTGGCAAACATGGTAAGTACGCTGAGCCAGACCGGCAGGTGCAAGAGAATAAGACACCTTGCACGCTACGAGGATGCGGTACGCTACTATTCTGCCCCGGGCGGTCCATGGTGGGTGAGTGCAGCGGCCGAGCACGTCCTGGACCGCCGCTGGCGCGCCATCATGGCGCTCTGGAAAGCGTCCGGCGGACGCCCGTTCACGACACACGCACTCAGGCTATACGCCTGCAGCCGGCCGGGTCTTCAGATCGAGAACGATCCGCCCTACGCGTGGACTAACTCCCTGCACCTGTTCCACACGCAGGAGTCGCTGGTGCGCCTGGGGAGACGTGACTCCAGGCATGTCCGTTGGGCTCCAACCAGAGAGTGGAACGCGCTCACGCCGGAGCTACGCGAAGCTCGGCTCCAGGACGGCTACCGCGCATTTCCGGGAAGCGACGACATCGCGGCGGCGGGCAATGGGAACGCCGCCGACGTGGGCCCGGTCGATACCGGGTTCGCTTCGCGCAACGAGGATATGCGGAGCCTGGTGCGGCTCGCTAAGGCGATACGCGGCGCCGCCGAGCCGGACAAGCACCGGCGGCAGGTCCTGCGCCTGCGCCCTGTGTGCCTGTCCGACATCGCTCGGGCAGTGGAGCACAGGCCCGAGTGGGTCCACACGGCAGGGCCGCCGCTCCACACCTGTCTCACGGAGGCGTCACGGCTGCGGGCGGGGATGCGGAAGACCGCGATCGTCTTCATTGGCAGAGTGGCGAACCGCGCGTTCTACGACACCAGCGGCAGCCCGGCTTCGGCCGCCTTCGTGGCGTTCCGCGCAGCACTACGCGCGGCATCGCCATCACGGCTCCGAAGGACCCTGCGCGAGCTCCGCAACGCGGCCGAGCTTGCCCGGAGTGGCATCCTGCCTCTTGCCAAGGCCATCATCGACGCGCGCGCAGCCAAGCTTCTGAAGGATTTGCGAGATCGCCTCGAGGCGTTGGAACGAGCGGCGGAAGCAGCCGCGCTCCTGTCCGAGGAGGTAACTGCGGTTCAGGCGACTCTAGGGAACCTTGCTGAGATCGCGGCCGACATCAACCGCTGGGCTCCGTCTGGGAATGTCGACTCCGCTGCTGGTGTGGTCGACATGCACGAGAGGACCCGCCTTGAGTTCGTCGACTCGGCGGACGCGTTCCGTTCCATCGCGGACGTCGCCGAGTTCAGGCTGCTCACGCCCCGATTGCTTGCCTGGCGCTCGCCCCTGATCGGCCGGTATTACCTGTTTCCCGAGGTCCTGATGCGAACGCGATCTTCCGGTGGCACTCGGGGCCGCCCGTTGGAACTGGGCGTTGATCGCGTAAGCTTCATCGCGTACGCGGCGTCCCGCTGGGCGGGGCCCCGAGCTGCGACGTACGCGAACACCGCCCTGTTCGCCCTCGGCGACCTGCGAGACCCCGAGCCCGTCATTGTGGCGCTGGAGGATCCCACCCGCCCTTCGCTGCACCCGACGGCCGCAGCGGCGCTCGGGGTCCTCGATGACTCCGGGTCGCGCGACGCACTGGTGCGCTACCTTATCCGGAGTGTCGTGAGCGACGGCAGTTACGGGCCGGGCACCTGCGTATCGGCAGCGGAGCTGGCCGCCTATGGCCTGGCTCCGCTGCCGTTCGCGCCGGCAGCGACCGCTCTGCGCGCGCACGAACAAGAAGCATTGGAGGCGGTCGCACGAGAGGGCGCTGACGCGGCGCTTCGATTCACAGCCCGGGCGGTACTTCGTGCATGGCTCGAGAACTGGTCCGGCGAGGCACTGATGAGCTTGTAAATCAGAATGTGCATTCGCTTCCTGCGCGATCACGTGGGTAGCGAGGGCAAGTTCGTGTGCATCGCTGAGCGGGCGGCGGCACCCGCGTTCACTCGCCAAGTGCGAAACTGCTGAAGAAGACGGTGTCTCACTGGTCCCACACGGTCCTTGAGCGGCTCGGCAGCGAGACGCCGCGCGGACGATCCCTTTAGGTAGGATCCGAATCCGTCGGTGAGTCTTCGTCTGCTCTGGACGACCTTACCTTCTCCACCCGCTCAATGATGTGATCTGCGAGGTGTCGACCTTCCTCCAACTCCTCGGGCGTGAGGGTGCGGGCCGTGCGGAGGAAAGCCTTGATCTGTTCGTTGGGCACTGGAGAGTCCGCGTAGGGCACTCGTTGCCCGAAGTTGAGCCGCTTTAGGAGGAACAGTTCGCGCAGCCAACCGATAATCTTCCCGACCTCTCTCTCGTCCACCACTTGGTCCTCCGCCTCCTCTACCGGGAAAGGCGACGCCCGGTTGGGATCCCCGTCCCAGCCTGCGTCCTCAGCATACCCGGTCTTCTGGCGGTTTTTCGTTCCCATGTCCACTCCCAGTGCGCGGGGCCCGGCCATGGGGCGGGCCCACGAATGTATCGTCAATCTGACCGCTCGTCCTTGATAACGCCCATCCGGACCAGGTGCTTCTTGAAGCGTGGTCCTATCGTGGTGTAGTTCACTGCTCGCTCAGTGATCTGGCGGCCTAACCTCTGGATCGCCCGGTTCGTTCGTTGCTTTGCCGCCTCGACACTGAGGCCTACGCGGTCTGCAACCTCTTTCCAGGGACGATCGTTGTAAATCCGGGCCACTATGATATCGCGAGTCTGCTGCGGCAGGGCTTCGAACGCCTCCCGCAGGAGGCCGAGCAGCACCAGTTGCTCGAATCTCTCCTCAGGGGGTAACAAGTAAGTAATCGGCGGACTCTGCAGCCACTCTGCGGTAGCATCGGTCAACTCGGCACGTGCGTGTTCTGGCGACCTCAGGTAACTCTTTACGTGGTTCTCCGCGACCACAATGAACCATGCCGCGACCTGACCATCGTGGCTTGCGTGGCACTTCTCTATGTTCAGGATCGCGTGGGTGATCGCATCGTGAGCGATGTCATCTGCCTGGTAGCCGGCCCCCATCATGCCGTAGACAACGAACCTCACCGACCTCTCCGTTCGGGCGATAAGTTCCCGCACGGCGGCAGTGTCGCCCGTCTTTGCTCTTTTCACCAGCTCAAGCAACCCAAGCTGTTGCTTGGTTTGATGCTTTGCCATTTGAACCTAGAGGCCCTGTTCGAAACCGATAGACAGTTAACGACATGATAGTTACCCGTACAGGCCCGAGCCAGTGTCTACAAACACAAGAGAGGTTGGGGACAAGGTGTGGCAGAATTCAGAGGCGCGAAAGAGAGGTGGGTTTGTGGCAGTTTGCATTTCGGGACCCCTTTCCTCTTCCATACGCCGGGGGCCGCACAACCTTCGTAAGTTACGCCAGCATAAACAGTTGTGATGTGCGTCCGCACGGTAGCACCCAGCGGGAGAACACGTAAACCCGCAACGCAAACTGCCACAACCCCTGCCCGCCGACGGTTTTGCACAGAGCGAAATGGGCGCCGCGGGATCTCTCCCGCAGCGCCCATGATTACTCCTAAGTTTGACCCTGCATGCGATTTACGGCCAACCGACTACGAGCTTGTGGCAGAATTCGCGTTCGTTTGTGGCAGAATCCGCTGCGCAAATGTGGCAAAATTGCCTGCGGCCTTCAGCCGGGCTCAGTGCACGGCGTTGATCATGTCGAACATGGGCAGGTACATGGCGACCACGATGCCGCCGATCACCACGCCCATCACCACGATCATGATGGGCTCCAGGATCGAGGTCAGCGCGCTCACCGCCGCGTCCACCTCGTCGTCGTAGAAGTCGGCGATCTTGGACAGCATCTCGTCCAGGCCGCCGGTCTGCTCGCCCACGTTGATCATCTGCACCACCATGGGCGGGAACACGCCGCTCTCCTTCAGCGGCTCGCTGATGGTGGCGCCGCCGGCAATGCTGGCGCGGCTCTTCATCACCGCGTCGTGCACCACGCGGTTGCCCGCCGTGCGCGCGGTGATCTGCAGCCCGTCCAGGATCGACACGCCGGAGCTCACCAGCGTGCCCAGCGTGCGGGTGAAGCGGCTGACCGCGCTCTTGCGCAGCAGGTTGCCCAGCACCGGCATGCGCAGCATCAGCCGGTCGATCTGCAGCTTACCGTTGTCGGTCTTGTAGTACTGGCGGATGGCCACCACGAACGCGATCACCGACAGCACCACCAGCCACATGTAGTGCTGCAGGAAGTTGCTGAGCGCCAGCACGATGCGCGTGGGCAGCGGCAGCGCCAGCCCGGCGCCGGTGAACATCCCCGCGAACACCGGCACCACCTTCCACAGCAGCACCGTGGTGCAGAGCACCACCACGATCAGCATCACCAGCGGGTACACCATGGCGCCCTTGATCTTGCGCACCAGGGCGTCGTTCTTCTCCAGGAAGAGCGCCAGGCGCATCAGGATCACGTCCAGAATGCCGCCCGCCTCGCCCGCCGCCACCATGTTCACGTACAGCTCGGTGAACACCTTGGGGTGCTTGCGCAGCGAGTCGGCCAGCGTCTGCCCGGCCTGAATGTCCTGCAGCACCTGGGCGATGATCTTCTTGAAGTTCTTGTTCTCGGTCTGCTCGGCCAGGATGGTCAGGCTCTGCACCAGCGGCAGGCCGGAGTTGATCATGGTGGAGAACTGGCGCGTGAAGATCACCACCTCGCGCGTCTTGATCCCCGTGCCGAACTGGATGTTGAGATCCCGGGCCTTGGTGTTCACCGAGATCGGCCGCAGCCGCTGGCGCACCAGGTAGCCCACCACCTCTTCGCGGGTGGGAAGCTCGATCTCGCCGCTCAGGATCTCGCCGTTGAGCGAGCGAGCGCTGTACGCGAACGTGGGCATTGCTTACCCCAGGGGACAGGGAACAGGGGACAGGGGACAGGGGGTGAGCGCTTCACCCGCATCCCCATCCGTCACCGCAGTTTCGAACCGACCGTACTTCCGTACTTCTCGTACTCCGCCGGAGGCGGGCCTCAGCCCGGAACCGGCTCGCCCACCATCTGCAGGAACTCGTTGGGGTCGCCGGACCGCTTCAGCGCCTCCTCCAGCGTCACCTCGCGCTGCAGGTAGAGCTCCTTCAGCGAGTCGTTCAGCGTCTGCATCCCGTGCTTCTTCCCGGCCTGCATGATCGAGTAGATCTGGTGCACCTTGTCGTCGCGGATGCAGGCGCGGATGGCCGGCGTGCACACCATCACCTCGGCCGCCATGGCCCGGCCGCGGCCGCGAGCCTTGGGCAGCAGCTGCTGCGTGACCACCCCCTCCAGCACGAAGGCCAGCTGCGCGCGGATCTGCGGCTGCTGGTGCGCGGGGAAGACGTCGATCACGCGGTTGATGGTCTCGGCCGCGCTGTTGGTGTGCAGCGTGGCCAGGCAGAGGTGGCCCGTCTCGGCGATGGTGAGCGCGGCCGACACCGTCTCCAGGTCGCGCATCTCGCCCACCAGGATCACGTCGGGGTCCTGCCGCAGCGCGTACTTCAGCGCCCGCCCGAAGCTCTGGGTGTCGCTTCCCACCTCGCGCTGGTTCACCATGCACCCCTGGTGGCGGTGGATGAACTCGATGGGGTCCTCGATGGTCAGGATGTGCCCCCGGCGCTCCTTGTTGATCTTGTCGATGATCGCCGCCAGCGTCGTCGACTTCCCCGACCCGGTGGGGCCGGTAACCAGGATCAGCCCGCGCGGCTTCTCGGCGAACTTCTGGATCACCGCGGGAAGGCGCAGCTCCTCGAAGGTCAGGATCTTGAACGGGATCTGCCGGATGGCCAGCGCCACGCACCCACGCTGGCGGTACACGTTGCCGCGGAAGCGCGCCAGGTTCTGGATGCCGAACGAGAAGTCCAGCTCGTCCTCGGTCTCGAAGCGCTTCTTCTGGTTCTCGGTGAGGATCGAGTAGGTCAGCTGCAGCGTGTCCTTGGGCGTCAGGATGTAGTCCATCCCGCTGTCGGTGATGTGCCCGTCCACGCGCACCTTGGGGCGCTCGCCCGCGGTGATGTGCAGGTCGCTGGCGCCGCGCTCGATCATCTCCTCCAGGAGCGAGCGCAGGTTCAGCGTGCGTACGGCGGTGGCGGCCTCGCGGGCCGGCTCGGCGGCGATGGTCATTCGTCAGGTCCTGCGGTTCAAGCGGAAAACGGGAGAAACGGAAAGACTCGGGCGGCCGTCAGCCGGCCGCCGTCTCCTTGATCACTTCTTCGAGCGTGGTGATGCCCTTGCGCACCTTCAGCATCCCGTCCATGCGCAGCGTCAGCATCCCCTCGGCCACCGCCTGCGCCTGCAATTCGGCGGTGCTGGCGTTCTGCAGGATCATGCGGCGCAGCGTGGGGCTCATCGCCATCACCTCGTACAGCCCCTGCCGGCCGCGGTAGCCGCTGCCGCCGCAGTTGTCGCACCCCTTGCCGCGGTAGAAGGTGGTGTTCTGCATGTCGTCGTCGCTGATGCCGCCGGCGCGCAGGTACTCTTCCGGGTAGGTCGCCGGCTCCTTGCAGTTGCTGCAGATGCGGCGCACCAGGCGCTGGGCGGTGATCAGGTTCACCGCGCTGGCCACGTTGAACGGCTCGATCCCCATGTCCACCATGCGGGTGATGGTGGAGGGCGCGTCGTTGGTGTGCAGCGTGGAGAGCACCAGGTGGCCGGTGAGCGCCGCCTTGATGGCGATGGACCCCGTCTCCAGGTCGCGCACCTCGCCGACCATGATGATGTTGGGGTCCTGGCGCAGGAACGCCTTCAGCGCCGCCGCGAAGGTCATCCCGATGTCGGTGCGCACCTGCACCTGGTTGATGCCGTGCAGGTTGTACTCGACCGGGTCCTCGGCGGTCATGATGTTGACCTCGTTGGTGTTGATCTTCGACAGCGCGCTGTACAGCGTCGTCGTCTTGCCCGAGCCGGTGGGCCCGGTGACCAGCACCATCCCGTAGGGGTTCATGATCGCCTTCATGAAGTCCTGTTCGGCCTTGGGCTCCATGCCGAACTTCTCCAGGTCGAGCGTCAGGTTCCCCTTGTCCAGAATGCGGAGCACGATCTTCTCGCCGAACAGCGTCGGCAGGGTGCTCACGCGGAAGTCGATCACCCGCTTGCCGAAGCGCAGCTTGAGGCGCCCGTCCTGCGGCACCCGGCGCTCGGCGATGTTCAGGTCCGACAGGATCTTGAAGCGGGAGATCAGCGCCGCGCGCATCTTGATGGGCGGCCGCATGATCTCCTGCAGCACGCCGTCGATGCGGTAGCGGACGCGGATGTCCTTCTCGTAGCACTCGAAGTGGATGTCGCTGGCGCCGCGGTGCACGGCGTCGGTGAGGATGCCGTTGATCAGCTTGACCACCGGCGCCTCTTCCACCGCGGCCTGCAGCGAGGCGACCGAAACCTCCTCCTGCTCCTCCTCGACGCGCTCGACCTCGCCCTCGTCGTCGAACTGCTTCAGCAGCTCGTTGATCTTCTCGTCGGCGCTCTCGTACTCGCGCTCGACGATCTTCTTCAGCGTGAAGTCGCCCGCGATCACCGGCTCGATGTCCAGCCGGGTGAGGAACTTCAGGTCGTCGATCACCCCCAGGTCGGTGGGGTTCGACATGGCCACGGTGAGCGTGCGCCCCACGCGGCGCAGCGGCAGCACCTGGTGCTTCACCGCGAACTCCGCGGGAATCAGCTTCAGGATGCGCGGGTCCAGCCGCACGCGCTCCAGGTCCACGGCGGGCACCCGGTGCTGCCGCGCCAGCGCGCGCACCAGGTCGCTCTCGCCCAGGAAGCCCAGCTTCACCAGCGAGAACCCGATCCGCGTGCCGTTGGCGCGCGAGTCGTCCAGCGCCTTCTGGAGCTGGTCGCGGGAGATCAGCTGCTCGTGTACGAGCTGGTCGCCGATGCGGTCGGCGGGTGCGGATACAGCCATGGACCTCGGGAGTCGGAAATGCCGCGGGGCCGGGAGAGCACGGACTGGAAATGTCTTGGGGGGCGAGCCTCAACTTCGCGGCAGAGCGCCGCGGATGTCAAGGGATTGCCGCACCCGACGACCGGATCCGCGCCACGGTGGCGGGGCCGATCCCCGGCACCTTCTCCAGCTCGTCCAGCGACCGGAACGCGCCGTGGCCCTCGCGCCAGGCCACGATGCGCCCGGCCAGCGAGGGCCCGATGCCGGGGATGCGAGTCAACTCCTGTGCCGAGGCGGAGTTGAGCGAAATTGCTGGGTTTCCGCCCGCGGGCGGTATGGCAGAATTCCCGGCTTCGGGGCGATTTGCGGCACTTCGCACGGCCGGTCCATCCCCCTGCGGGAGCATCACATACGGGGCGATGGCCGCCAGCGCCGCCGGGCCGATGCCGGGGACCGAGTCCAGGTCGGCCAGCGAGCGGAAGGCGCCGTGGGCCTGCCGCCACTCCACGATCTTCTTCGCCTGCCCGGGCCCGACCTTGGGGATGCGGTCCAGCTCCTCCTCCGGCGCCGTGTTCGGGTCGATGCGCTCGCCGGCGGCCAGCGGCTGCGCGCGGTGCGCGGCGTCGCGCGTCCTCCGCTCCACCTCGGCGCGGAGCTGCGGCTCGCGGGCGTCCGCCTCCACGCCCGGTCCCGTCAGCTCCACGGGTGAATCGCGGTGCATCATCCGCGCGCCCACGCCGGCGCTCACCAGCAGCGCGAACACGCCCAGCGCCAGCCGTTCCTGCGGTGTCGTGTGGATCATCAAAATCTCCCGTCCGGTTGGTTGATTCGATGCTCGATCGCGACCCTGACCTCCGTCCATCTCCCTAACCCCGCTGATCTCACGCGGAGACGCGGAGTCGCGGAGAACCAATCGCCACGCTGAGTTCTCTGCGTCTCCGCGTCTCCGCGTGAGATCCAGCGATGCCGGAGCTCACTTCGGTGCCGGAATCCCGCGGTAGACGACCTCAGCCAGCACGCCCCCGACCAGCGCCAGCGTCTCGCGGCGGGTGGCGCCGGGAAGGTCGCGCGCGGTGTGGAACCACGAGTTCCCCGGCCCGTACTCGGGATCGTTCAGCCGCGCCGCCGGAATCCCCGCGCGGGAAAGGAGGAGGTGCGCGCCCAGGCTGTCCGGCACCGTCTCGGCGACGAAGACCGAATCCAGCCGCATCTCCGCCGCCGTCCCCCACACGCGCCGGACGACCGCGGGGGCGTGGCGGAGCGAGCCGGCGTCGCGCGGCAGCCACGCGTCCCGGTCCCCCACCAGCTCCAGCACCACGGCGAACGCGGGGCGGTTCGCGGCCGGCAGCGTGGCGAGGTAGTGCTCCGTCCCCAGCCACCGCCCGGCCACGAAGTCGTCGCCGTCGGTGAAGAGGAGGTCGACGCCCACCTCCGGCTTCTGCTGGCGGAAGACCTCCGCGAGGGCGGCCAGGACCGCCGTTCCCGAGGCCCCGTCGTTCGCGCCGGGGACGGGGAGGCGGCGGTCGGCCGGGTCGGCGCTCTCCTCCGCGTGCGGATGCGTGTCCCAGTGCGCCACCAGCAGGATCCGCCGCGCCTCCGCCGGCCGCCAGCGGGCCAGGACGTTCGTCATCTCCACCCGCTTCCCCGGCGCCGTGTCGAAGGTGAAGGGCTGGAGGACCACGGTGTCGGCGCGGAACGAGAGCTGGTCGCGCAGCCAGCGCACCGCGCGGCCGTGCGGCTTCGTTCCCGCGTAGCGGGGCCCGATGGCCACCTGGTCGGTCAGGAACGCCCAGGCCACGTCGCCCGGGAACTCCGGATGGTCCACGTGGCGCCCCAGCGCCGGGTCGCCGCGCGTGCAGGCGGAGAACGCGAGCAGCACCCCCAGCGGCACGCACCCGCGCGCGCGGCGGAACGGCATGTCGGTCACGGAGTTGGGGATTGATTAGGAGGCGCCGCCGCCGCTTGTACGCAGCGTACGGCGCGGGTATGTTACGCATCCAGGCGCTCGCCCTGCAAGCCCCTTTGGACACTTCGCATGAAGATCCTCACGCGTTACCTGCTCCGGGCGCACGTCGGCCCGTTTTTCTTTGCGTTCTTCGCGCTCACCGGGGTGGTGCTCATCAACACCCTGGCCCGCCGCCTGGCCGAGCTGGCCGGCAAGGGGCTGCCGATGCGCGCCATCCTGGAGTTCTTCGTCTACGCGCTTCCCGCCAGCGTCGCCCTCACCTTTCCCATGGCCGTGCTGGTGGCCATCCTGTACACCTTCGCCACCTTCACGGCCGAGAACGAGATCACCGCGATGAAGGCCGGCGGGCTGGACCTGAAGCGCCTGCTCCTCCCCCTGCTCGCGGTTGCCGCCGTCCTCACCGTGGTGATGATCTGGTTCAACGACCGCGTGCTCCCCGAGGCCAACCACCGCTGGAGCCAGCTCTTCGTCGACATCGCGCGCAAGACGCCCACGGTGGCGCTCGAGCCGCAGACCATCAACAAGCTTTCCGCCCAGTCCGGCTCGGCGCAGACCTATTATCTCCGCGCCGCGCGGATCGACCCCACCACCAACCGGCTGTGGGACGTGTCGATCTACGACGTCAGCAACCCCAACGTGCTGCGCTCGATCTACGCCGACAGCGGGGTGGCGCAGTTCAACACCTCGCGCACCGACATGGTGCTCACGCTCTGGCACGGCCACATGCGCGAGGTGCCGCTGGACGACCCCAAGACCTTCCGGCGGATGACCTTCTCCCAGCAGAAGTTCGGCATTCCGGGGATCGGCACCTCGTTCAACCTGGGCGGGCAGGACGAAGGCTACCGCGGCGACCGCGAGATGACCGTGGGGATGCTGCAGGCCCGCATCGACACGCTGCGCGGCCAGCGCCGCGAGGAGCTGCGCCGCGTGCGCCTGGAGATGCAGGGCGACCTCGGGTTCGCCGTCTCGGGCGGCCGCAAGCCCTTCGCCACCCTGCCGGGCGAGCCCCCGCCGCCGCCGGTTACGCACGTGGAGCCCGGGAGCGTGCGCACGCGCACGCGGCGGACGGCCGACGACCTGGCCTCGTCGGTGGCCCGGGTGAAGGACCTGGAGGAGCAGGTGCGCGACCTGGACGTGGAGATCCACAAGAAGTACTCCATCGCCGTGGCCTCGCTCGTCTTCGTCATCGTGGGCGCGCCGCTGGCGCTGCGCTTCGGGGGCGGGGGGATCGGGATGGTGATCGCCACCAGCATGGTCATCTTCGCCATCTACTACGTGGGGCTGATCGGCGGCGAGTCGCTGGCCGGGCGCGGCTACGTGACCCCGTTCGTGGCGATGTGGATCGTGAACGTCTTGATGACGATCCTGGGCGTCGCGGGGCTGGCCACGATGGGGCGGGAGACGGCCACCGCGCGCAGCAGCATGTGGGACCAGATGCTGCAGGGCTTCCGCGACTTCTTCGCCACCGTCACCCGCCGGAAGGCACGGGGCTGATGCGGCTTCTCTCGCGTTACGTGGTCCGCACCTTCACGGCCACCTTCCTCATGCTGGTGCTCGGGCTGCCGCTCCTGTTCATCGTGGGCGACGTGACCGACAACATCGACACCTACATGGAGAAGGGGATCACCGGGGGAAAGCTGGCGCTGGCGTACGTCTACCAGCTCCCGCTCTTCATCCAGTACTCCTTCCCCATCGCCGCGCTGGTGGCCACGGTGTTCACCGTGGGGGGGATGACGCGGCACCAGGAGATCACCGCGGCCAAGGCCGGCGGCGTGAGCTTCTACCGCATCTTCCTGCCCATCGCGCTGATGTCGGTGGTGCTGGCGGCGGCCGCGTTCGGGCTGGGCGAGCTGACGCCCATCACGCTGCAGAAGCGCGCCGTGCTGATGGGCGACCAGAGCATGATGCGCAACGGACCGCGCATCAACTTCGTGTACCAGACCGAGCGCGAGGGGGTGCTGACCGCGCGGCGGCTGGACCCCGAGGTGGGCGAGATCAGCCAGGTGGTGCTGGAGCGCAACGCCCGCGGCAGCCAGCCGGGGATGCACCGCATGGCCGAGCGGGCCACGTGGACGAAGGCGCACGGCTGGCTGCTGCAGCGCGGCTACGTGCGCGAGCTGTACGCCGACGGCCGCGAGGTGACCACGCACTTCGACTCGCTGCGCGTGGCCGGGCTGATCGAGACCCCCGAGGACCTGCTGGGCGAGCCCAAGGCGCCCGAGGCCATGGGGTACCGCGAGATGTCGCGCTTCGTGGGCGCCATCGAGCGCTCCGGCGGCGACGCCAACCCGCTGAAGGTGGAGCGGGCGCAGAAGCTGGCCATCCCCATGGCGGTGATGGTGATCGTGCTCTTCGGCGCGCCGCTGGCCACCAGCAGCCAGCGCGGCGGCACCGCCTTCGGCGTGGGCATCAGCCTGGGCGTGACCATCGTGTACATGCTCCTCTTCCGCGTGGGCAAGGCGGTGGGCAGCAGCGGCGCGGTGGACCCCACGCTGGCCGCCTGGTTCCCCAACGGCCTCTTCCTGGTCGCCGGCCTGGCGCTGATGTCGCGGGTGCGAACGTAGCCGTCCGGGCTGTCCGGAAGATGGAGAGGCGCGCCGCATCTGAACGATGCGACGCGCCTCTTGCGTTGGGCGGCTGCTCCGTGCATCTTCCGCGCTCACTCCGTCCAACAGCCGACCTGTACATGCCCTCGCATTCCGAGTACATCACCCGCGTCCGCGAGCTCGACTGGAACGGCCTGCGCGCGCTCTGGATGCGCATCAAGGCCGGCCACACGCCGGGCTGGCCGCCAGGAAAGGCTTTCGAGCACCTGGTCCTGCGCGCCTTCGAGCTGGATGGCGCGGAGGTCCGCTGGCCGTACCTCGTCCGCCACGGCGGCGAGGTAGTCGAGGAAATCGACGGCGCGGTGTATGCCGCTGACCTCTCATGCCTGGTCGAGACGAAGGATACGGCCGGGCTGGTCGATGTCACCTTTCTCGCCAAGATGAGGAACCAGCTCGCGCGGAGGCCGGCCTGCACGCTGGGCCTGTTCTTCAGCCGGAGCGGCTTCACCGACGCAGCGATCACGCTCGTTTCGTATTTCGCGCCGCAGACAGTGCTGCTTTGGAGAGGCGAAGAGATGGATTATCTTCTGGGCAACGAGTTCATCGTCGCGGGACTTCTGGAGAAGTACCGCCGCGCTGTGGAGGACGGGCCTGTGTACTACAACCTGGAACTCGGGAGGACCCGGTGAGCGTGAACGTCGCCACCGCGGGCGCGCCGGCCAGCCGCCTCGTCACCCGCATACTCCGCTGCTCGCTGCATCTGGACGTACGGATCCGGGACAGTTGGAACCGCTCCGGTGCGATCGGCACTGCTTCGACGCTCCTGTCTCCCTCCTGCGAGCAGCCGGCTGCTGTCGTTCTGGACGCAGACACCCTTGAGGAGGGTCCCCTCCAGGAGCAGCGGAGCACGGTCGAGCACCTGCTCACGATGGCGTGGTCCGGAGTTCCGTTCCGCCTCGTCCTGGCCGTGCCGCAGGTGGAGGCGGTGCTGTTCCACGACCGCGCGGGGCTGGAGCGGGCGATGGGGCGCAGGATCGCGGACGAGGATGCGTTCGAGGCGCGGTTCCGCCCGAAGGCGGTGTTCCGGCGCCTCGTCGGCGAGGGCGCCGAGCACGATGCGCCCTTCGTGGAGGAAGACGCGGACGGCAACGTCAGCCTGAGGGACGAAATCGAGGAGCGCTCGCTCGCGGTGATCGACGCGCTGGACGAGGCGGCGCTGGCGCGGATGGCCACGCACCCCATCATCCGCGAGATCGCGGCCTTCGTCGCCGAGGTGGAGGCGTGGGACGGCTACGAGCAGCCGGTGCCGGTCCGCCGCGCGGGATAGGCATTTCCGGCCCGCCGAATCGATCGGGCGCGCCGCACATCGGAGTGTGGCGCGCCTTTCTGCATCTGCCCGACGCGGGGTTGTGTGCGGCATTTGCAAGGCATGCCGGCTTCGCGACCAGACGATCCCGATCCTCCCCCACGCGGAGACAGGATGCCGGCCAGGAACGAAGACCTGCACGGAATGGTTCCCGACACCTCGCCGGTGGCGCTGGTGCTGGTGGACGTCATCAACGACATGGAGTTTCCCGGCGGCGAGCGGCTGGCCGAGCACGCCCTCCCCGCCGCCGAGCGCATCGCGGAATTGAAGCGGCAGGCGCGCGAGGCCGGCGTGCCGGTGATCTACTGCAACGACAACTTCGGGCGCTGGCGCTCGGACTTCCACGAGGTGGTGGAGCACGTGCTGGAAGACGGCGTGCGCGGCGCCCCCGTCGCCCGGCTGCTGAAGCCCGACCACGACGACTACTTCGTCCTGAAGCCCAAGCACTCCGCCTTCTACGCCACCACGCTCGGCACGCTGCTGGATTACCTGGGCGCGCGGCGGCTGGTGTTCTGCGGCTTCAGCGGCGACATCTGCGTGCTCTTCACCGCCGGCGACGCGTACATGCGCGACTTCCGGCTGCACGTGCCGTCGGACTGCTCCGCGTCCATCGACCCCGAGGAGAACCGCCGGGCGCTGGCCTACATGCGCAAGAACCTGAAGGCCGACACCACGCCGTCGACCGGCCTCGACTTCCGCAAGCTCATGGAGGAGCCGGCCGACCAGAGCTGAGCGTCCTCTCCGGCATCGCTGGATCTCACGCGGAGACGCGGAGTCGCGGAGATGGCGAGGCTGCACCTCCGCGACTCCGCGTCTTCCGCGTGAGATGCCGTTGCCAGAAGCACCTCGCCCCCGGCGCCAGTGCGGCGCCGGGGGCGAGACGTTCGTGCGAACCCGGATCAGGTCACGGGGCCGGGTTGCCGCCGCGGCCGTACTCATTCAGGATCTGCTGGCGGTACTGCTCGTTCGCGAAGATGGCGACCTCCACGCGGCGGTTCTGCTGGCGCCCCGACTCGGTCTCGTTCGAGGCCACCGGCTCGCTCTCGCCGCGGCCGCTGGTGCGGATGCGCTGCGCGGGCACGCCCATGGAGACCAGGTAGCCGCGGGCCGCCTCGGCGCGCTGCTGCGACAGGTTCATGTTGTACGCATCGGAGCCCACGTTGTCGGTGTGGCCCACGATCAGCACCTCGGTGCCCGGGTAGCGCTGCAGGCTCTGCGCGAGCTGGCGCAGGTTCTCGCGCCCGGCGGGAAGGATGTCGACCGAGTTGAAGGGGTACAGGATCCCCGACGCGAAGGTCACCGCGATGCCCTCGCCCACGCGCTCCACGCTGGCGTTCTGCCCCAGGTCGCCCTGGAGGTCCTGCGCCTGCCGGTCCATCTGGTGGCCGATCACCGCGCCCGCCGCGCCGCCGATCACCGCGCCCAGGATGGCGCCGCGCGCCGTGCTCCCGGTGTTGTGCCCGATCACCGCGCCGATGGCGCCACCGGCGCCCGCGCCGACCGCGGCGCCCTTCTGGGTGTTGTTCAGGCTGGCGCATCCGGCCAGCGACACCGCGCAGGCCATGGCGGCCAGCTTCTTCGCATGCACGTTCATCATCCTCATCCTCCCGTAGAGGGGCGTTCCATCTCCGGAACTGGTGGGTTTGGCCTCCGGGTTTGCAAGCCCGGTGCCGTCCCGGAGCCCATGGCGCGCGCCGCCCCGCCCGTCACGCGCCACGCAAGTCCAATCCTAGCAAACACTTGCGATCTCGCGACAGATCGGCTTTATCGTGCCTGCCTGATACCCGTCATCCGCCGGATCATGCCTGTATCGCCGCCGCACAGGTGTCCACCCACGCGTGCACGCGTCTGCGCTCTGGTGGGACACCCGGCATCTCCATCTACCTCGCTTCGGCCGGCATCGCGGGATCTCACGCGGAGACGCGGAGTCGCGGAGAACTCATCACCGCTTCACCCTTGAGCCGCGGAGGTCAGCCTCCCGCCGGGGGACGCTCTCCATCTCCGTCGTTCAGGAACGCGTCGAGGACGGCGATCAGGTCGTGCGAGACCTCGGGCGCGGGGCGCGAGGCGTCCATGATCTCGACGCGCCCGCGCTGCCGGAAGTCACGCTGGATCAGCTCGAAGTAGCGCGAGCGCACGCGGCGCTGCTGCTCGGGGGTCTCGAAGATGTCCTTCTTCCAGCGCGCGCCGCGCATCCGCGCCTCGGCCTCGCCGGGGGGGACATCGAGGAAGATGGTGAGGTCGGGGACGATGGCCGGGCGGTTGATCTCCAGCAGCCACTCCAGGTCCGTCGTCTGCCCCTGGTACGCCAGCGTGGAAAGGAGATACCGGTCGCAGACCACGTGTCGCCCCGCCTCCAGGTTCGGAAGCACCTGCGCGGCCACGTGGTCCGCGCGGTCCGCCGCGAACAGGAGCGCCAGCGCGTCGGCGTCGAACGCCGCGGCGCCGGCCAGCGGCGGGTGCTCGGGGTCGTGCAGGTCGTAGTTCGCGCCGACCAGCCGCTTCTGCAGGGCGAGGCGGATCAGCATCCCCACGGGGCCGTCGCTGGGCTCGTGCGTGAAGAACGCCTTGCGCCCGGTGCGCACGAAGTGGTCGCGCAGCGCGTTCAGCTGCGTGGTCGTCCCCGCCCCGTCGATCCCCTCCAGGACGATGAACTTCCCGCGGCGGGCACTGCCGGCGTCCTGCGCGTGGGGCGTGTCGGCCATCAGCCGTGTGGGCGTGGTGTGGGTTGCGTCGGGTCCGGCGGCGAATCTACCGGTTGCGGACGCGCGCCGCCACGAGTGCGCCCGCGCGGGTACGCCTTCGGCAT
This sequence comes from Longimicrobium sp., assembly GCF_035474595.1. NCBI lineage: Bacteria > Pseudomonadati > Gemmatimonadota > Longimicrobiia > Longimicrobiales > Longimicrobiaceae > Longimicrobium > Longimicrobium sp. The sequence goes on along the minus strand of NZ_DATIND010000028.1, from coordinate 69,387 downwards.
CTCCATCCCCGCCGTCTCCATCCTTGACCCCGCGCGTGCCGCGCCTTATCCCGAGCGGATGAAGAAGCGATCGCATCTCCCGGCCCTTCCTCCGCTCCCGGCGGTCCTCGGCGCCATCGTCAGCGTGCAGGGCGGCGCGGCGCTGGCGAAGGGGCTGTTTCCCGTGCTCGGCCCCGCGGGCACCGTGGGGCTGCGGATCGGGATCTCCGCGCTGATCCTGCTGGCGGCGTTCCGGCCGTCGCTGCGGCGGCTGACCGCGCGGGAGTGGCGCGCGCTGGTGCCGTACGGCGTGGTGCTGGGGGTGATGAACCTGGTGTTCTACCTCGCGCTCGACCGCATCCCGCTGGGGCTGGCGGTGACGGTGGAGTTCGTGGGCCCACTGGGCGTGGCGGTGTTCGGCTCGCGCCGGGCGGTCGACGTGGCGTGGGTGGTGCTCGCGGCGGCGGGGATCGCGCTGATCGCGCCGTGGACGGGCGGCGGCGTGGACCCGTTGGGCGTGCTGCTGGCCTTGGCGGCGGGGGCGTGCTGGGGCGCGTACATCCTGCTGGGCGGGCGCGTGTCGCGGATGATTCCCGGCGCCGCCGCGGTGGCCACGGGGATGATGATCGCGGCGATCACCGCGCTTCCGGTCTCCATCGCCGCCGGCGGGTTCGCGCACCTCACCGCCGGGCGGTTCGTGGCGGGCGTCGGCGTGGCGCTCCTCTCCAGCGCCATCCCCTACACGCTGGAGATGATCGCGCTGAAGGAGCTCCCCGCGCGCACCTTCGGCATCCTGATGAGCCTGGAGCCCGCAGTCGCCGCGCTGGCCGGCCTCGCCTTCCTGGGCGAGTTCCTGACGCGCCTGCAGTGGCTCGCCGTCGCCCTGGTCATCGCCGCGAGCGCGGGGTCGACGCTGACGTCGCGGCGCACGGAAGTGCCGACGGAAGCGGAGGAGGGATGGCAGGGCGGCTGACCCGCTGCCCGAACCTGATGGCCGAGGCTCCGACGGCACCGGCGACTGAAGTCGCAGCGTCGCAGCAACAACAACGGGAAGCCTCGCAAACTGCGCGAGGCTGTTCGGCTCGGATCAGGGATCGGCTCGCGCCCGCACTCCCGCACTCCCGCACTCCCGCACTCCCGCACTTCCGCACTTCCGCACTTCCGCACTTCCGCACTTCCGCACTTCCGCACTCCCGCACTTCCGCACTTCCGCACTTCCGCACTTCCGCACTTCCGCACTTCCGCACTTTCGCACTCCCGCACGTGGTCCGGTGCTTGCTCTTCCGCCCGGCGTTCGCAGCAGACCGGTACCACGAGCCACGAGCCCAACTTGAGCGTCACCGAAGACGAGGGGACGGACCTGCTTTCCATCCTCCGCTCCGAGTTCAGCCTGGACGAGTTCCGCCCCGGCCAGGAAGAGGTCATCCGCTCCGTGCTGGGCGGGCGCGACGCGCTGGTGGTGATGCCCACGGGCGCCGGCAAGTCGCTCATCTACCAGCTTCCCGCCCTCCTCCTCCCCGGCCTCACCCTGGTCGTGTCGCCCCTCATCGCCCTGATGAAGGACCAGACCGACAAGCTCGACGAGCTGGGCGTGGCGGCGTGGACCATCAACTCGTCGCTCAGCGCGGCGGAGAAGCGCGAGGCCGAGGCGGCGGTGTCGGGGACGGGAAAGATCCTGTACGTGACGCCCGAGCGCTTCCGCGACCGCGACTTCTTCGAGCTGCTGCTGGAGCGCGAGGTGAGCCTGTTCGTGGTGGACGAGGCGCACTGCGTGAGCCAGTGGGGGCACGACTTCCGCCCCGACTACATGATGCTGGGCGCCATCGCCGACCGGCTGGGGCGCCCGCCGGTGATGGCGCTGACCGCCACGGCCAGTCCCGAGGTGCGCGAGGACATCGGCCGGCAGCTCCGGATGCGCGACCCGCTGGTGCACGTGGCCGAGCTGGTGCGCCCCAACCTCTTCCTCGAGGTCGTTCCCACCGTGAACGACAGCGAGAAGGACGCGGCGCTGGACCGCTACCTCCGCAACTCGCAGGGCACGGGGATCGTGTACGTGGCCACGGTGAAGGAGGCCGAGCGGCTGCACGACGAGTTCGGGAAGCGCTATCCGCTCGCGCTGTATCACGGCAAGCTGGGCTCCGCCGAGCGGCACGAGGCGCAGGACCGCTTCATGGCGGGCGACGTGAAGGCGGTGATCGCCACCAACGCCTTCGGGCTGGGGATCGACAAGCCCGACATCCGCTTCGTCATCCACTATCACTTCCCCGGCTCGCTCGAGGCCTACTACCAGGAGGCCGGGCGCGCGGGGCGCGACGGGCTGCCGGCGCGCTGCACCATCTTCTACCGCGTGGAGGACAGCGCGGTGCAGGGCTACTTCCTGGGCGGCAAGTACCCCGACCTGCAGGAGGCCATCGCGGTGGCCCGCATCGTCAACAACATGCCTCTGGAGGAAAAGCGCGAGCTGGACCAGATCGCCGAGATGGCCGACGTGCCGCGGCGGAAGGCCCGCATCGTCCTGACCCTGCTGAAGCGGCACGCGATGGTGCGCGAGCACCGCGGCGGCCTGTGGGAGCGGATGGCGCCCGACGTGACCGCCGCCGACCTCAGCCGCGAGCTGACCGACTACGAGGAGCGCCGCCAGCGCGACCGCCGCAAGCTGGACGAGATGGTGCGCTACTGCCGCACCGCGCGCTGCCGCACCAAGATGATCCTGGAGTACTTCGGCGAGGAGCGCGCCGAGGACTTCGTCTGCGGCCACTGCGACAACGAGACCGCCGCCGGCGGCGCGAAGCACGAGGCGGAGCGCGGCGCCCGGCGCGAGGCGCTGGTGGACCGCGTGGTCACGCCCCCCGTCCCCGACGAGGCGCCCGCCGCCTTCGCCGCCGGCGACGAGGTGGTGCACGGCACCTTCGGCGAGGGGCTGGTGCTGGGGATCGACGGCGACCGCGCCGAGGTGGACTTCGCCGGCCACGGCACGCGGACCATCCGCACCGAGTTCCTGAAGCCGGTGGACTGACGGGAGATTTTTCTGGCGCGCCGCACGGGCTCTGGAGACGGCCGCGGGTTCATCGCCCGCGGCCGTCCTTCGTTGGGTGCGAAAGTGCGAGAGTGCGAAAGTGCGAGAGTGGGATTAGCTTGACGCCGTGCGGCCAATCGGCGCATCCGCTCGCCTCCCGGCCACTTTCGCACTCTCGCACCTTCGCACTTTCGCACCATGTTCCTCGGCCACACCGCCGCCGCGCTCGCGGGGAAGCGCGCCGCGCCCCGCACCTCGTTCGGCATCCTGCTGGGCGCGGCCATCTTCCTCGATCTGCTCTGGCCCGTCTTCCTGCTGCTGGGGTGGGAGCGGGTGCGCATCGATCCGGGGAACACCGCGTTCACGCCGCTGGACTTCGTCTCCTATCCCATCTCGCATTCGCTGGTGGCGGCGCTCGGCTGGTCGGTGCTCGCGGGCGGCGTGTACTACGCGGTCACGCGCTACGGCTTCGGCGCGTGGACGGTCGGCTGCCTGGTGCTGAGCCACTGGGTGCTGGACTGGCTCACGCACCGCCCCGATCTCCCGCTCTGGCCGGGCAGTGCGAAGGTGGGGCTGGGGATGTGGCACTCGCTCCCGCTGACCCTCGCGGTCGAGCTCCTGCTCTTCGCGGTCGGGCTGCTGATCTATCTCGGAACGACTCGGGCGCGCGACGGCGTGGGGCGATGGGTATTCTGGGCGCTGATGGCGTTCTACCTGATCGTCTACGCCGCCAACACCTTCGGCCCGCCGCCGCCGGACGTACGCACGGTGGCGTGGATGACGCTGGCGATGTGGCTCCTCCCGCTCTGGGGGTGGTGGGCCGACGCCCACCGCGAAGTCACCCCCCAGATCCCCCAGACCGCCTTCGGCGCCGTCCCCCGCCCCGCCGGTTGATGCCGATTATACGCACGCCCTCGGGAAAGACGTCATCCTGAGGCCGGCCACACTGTAACCTTTCTCCGCACAAGCCTTTGCAGGCCGAAGGATCCATAGCCGGCCCCGCACGTCAGCCTGCAATCCCGCCGGATTGCTGACCCGGCGAATGGAGATTCGAATCCCCCGGACGCCTCGCATCCGGGGGATTTCTCTACATCCGCATCCGGGCAATCCCGACCGCACCCGCCGCGGCGAGATGCATCTTGAGCATCAGGTAGATGTTCGCTTTCAGCCCACGGAGGTGGACCGTGTGGATGCGTGCCTTGCGGGTGTGGCTGGTGCTCGTCGTCGCGATGGTGGCGAACGGAGCGCTGCGCGCGATGGTGGAGCCACGCATCGGCGCCGCGGCGGCGCAGGTGGTGAGCGTGGCGATGGGGATCGGGCTGATCCTGCTGATCACGCGCCCGTTCATTGCCGCCGCCCAGAGTCTGTCGACCGTTCAGAGGACCGAGGTCGCCGGCGCGTGGGTGGCGCTTACGGTGCTGTTCGAGTTCGGGTTCGGGCACTACGCGATGGGCGCGAGCTGGACCGAGCTGTTCGCCAACTACGACCTGCTGCAAGGCCGCCTCTGGCCGCTCATTCTCGTCGCCCTCGCCGTCTCCCCGTTCCTCTGGCGCCCGCGGCGGCCGCTGCACTTCGCGCCGCACAGCGCCTGACGCGATCCTCGGCTTCGGCTGATCTCACGCGGAGACGCGGAGTCGCGGAGGGGGCAGCCAAGCACCTCCGCGCCTCCGCGTCTCCGCGTGAGATCCAGCGATGTCAGAAGAAGCGCAGGAGATTCAGAACACCGGGATCCCCAGCTCCCGCAGCGCGTCTCCGACAGTATGGACGGAGCCGGTGACGAGGATCGTGCCGTGCGGCGCCAGCGTCTCCGCGCGCTGCAGGGCGGCCGCGAAGTCGGGGATGACGCGGATGGGGATGGAAGACGAATCGCCGATGCGCGCCGCGGCTCCGGCCGGGTCCCAGCGGCGGGGTTCGGGGGACGACGGGGCGACGGTGAGCACCGCCGCGTCCGAGCGGGACAGGAGCGGCGGGAGCATCTCCATCCATCCCTTGTCGTTCAGGATGGCGGTGACGAGCACCACCGGCCGCGGCAGGCGGAGGCGGTCGAGCGCGGCGGCCAGACTCGCCACCCCGGCCTCGTTGTGCGCGACGTCGAACACCCACGTGGTGCCGCGGACGCGCTCCACCTGCAGGCGACCGGGCCAGCGCACCGACGCGAACCCCGCTTCGACCGCCTCCCACGACGGGCGGATGGCGCGCGGAAGCTGGCCCAGCAGCTCGGCGGCGACGGCGGCGTTGCGCGCCTGGTGCTCGCCCACGAGCCGCGTGTGCACCTCGCGCGAGCCCCACCGCGGCGACTCCAGCTCGAACACCGTCCCCTCCAGCGAGGGCACCACGTCGGCGACGGCATCCGCGTCGAGCTCGGTCAGCGGCGCGCCCACCTCCTCCGCGCGCCGCCGCAGCACGTCCAGCGCCCGCGGCTCCGTCTCCGCGACGACCGCGGGGATGCCGGGCTTGAAGATCCCCGCCTTCTCGAATGCGATCTCCTCCAGCGCCTCGCCCAGGTACTCGGTGTGGTCGCGGGTGATGTTGGTGACCGCGCAGGCCTCGGGGGTGATCACGTTGGTCGAGTCCAGCCGCCCGCCCAGCCCGACCTCGACGACGGCCATCTCCACCCCCGCTTCCGCGAAGCAGAGGAAGGCGATGGCGGTGGTCGCCTCGAAGAAGGTGGCGCCGGTGCGCTCGATGGCGGGACGCAGGCGCGCCTCGCAGGCCAGCAGCAGTTCGCGCTCCACCGGCCGCCCGCCGATGCGGATGCGCTCGTCGAACGACACCAGGTGCGGCGAGGTGTAGAGCCCCACCACGCGCGACGGATCGGCCGCGCGCAGCGCCGCGTCGCAGAGCGCGGAAACCGAGCCCTTGCCGTTGGTGCCGCCCACGTGGAGCGAACGAAAGCGCCGGTGCGGGTCCCCCACACCGGCGAGCAGCTCCTGCGTCCGTTCCAGCCCCCAGCGAATCCCGCCGGTCGGCCGCGCGAACAGCCATGCGCCCGGCTGGTCGTCCTTCATCACCCGTCAGTTCCGACAGTTCGAGATAGAATCAGTGCGCCGCGAAAGCATCCTGCCCGCCAGGCAGCCCCCTCCGCCCGCTCCGCGGGGGAGGGGGAGAACCCGGCGGCAACACCAATGCTGGTGCATGGCCCGAATGCCGGGGAGCAGTCCCGCAGGGACTTTGTGCTGTTGTTGCCCGCCAATTCATTGGCGGGAGATGGGAGATCAGGCCTCCGCCCCCGCGAACTCCTCGGGCGCCGGCTGGCCCAGCATGTGGCGCAGCACGCGGGCGATCTCCGCCTTCATCTTCCGGCGGTCGACGATCAGGTCCAGCATCCCGTGCTCCAGCAGGAACTCGGAGCGCTGGAAGCCCTCGGGAAGCTCCTGCTTGATCGTCTGCTCGATCACCCGCGGCCCCGCGAAGCCGATCAGCGCCTCGGGCTCGGCCACGTTCACGTCGCCCAGCATGGCGTAGCTCGCCGTCACCCCGCCCGTCGTGGGATCCGTCAGGATGGAGACGTACGGCAGCCCCGCTTCGTTCAGCCGCGCGAGGACGGCCGACGTCTTGGCCATCTGCATCAGAGAGAAGATCCCCTCCATCATCCGCGCGCCGCCGCTGGCCGAAACGATGAGGAGCGGAGTGCGCTTCTCCAGCGCGCGCATCCCGGCGCGGGCCAGCTTCTCGCCCACCACGGAGCCCATCGACCCGCCGATGAAGGAGAAGTCCATCACCCCGATGGAAACGGGGATCCCCTCGAGCGCCCCGGTGCCGGTGATCACCGCCTCGCCGTGCGGGTTCTTGCGCTCGGCCTGGGCCAGGCGCTCGCGGTAGGGCTTCAGGTCCACGAACTGGAGCGGGTCGCCCGAGCGCAGGTCGCGGTCGGTTTCGCGGAAGGTGCCGTCGTCGATCAGCAGCGCCACGTAGCCGCCCGCCGAGAGCCGGTGGTGGTGCCCGCAGTTGGGGCACACCTGCCAGTTCTCCTTCAGCTTCTCGCGGTACAGGATCTCGCCGCAGCTGGGGCACTTCTCCCAGACGTCGCCGGGCAGGTCGCGCTTGTCGGACGCCTGCAGCCGCGTCTTGGGCTTCTTGAACCAGGCCATATCGAAGAAAGTGCGGAAGTGCGTGAGTGCGAAAGTGCGCGGGGAACGGTGCAACGACATGCGCCAGTGCGCCGGACTCCGGAGAATCCAACGCACTCACGCACTTCCGCACTCCCGCACTTCGGTTTATCTGGCCCGGCCGGTCTCCGCCGCCACGCGCTGGATGACCGCCATCGCCAGCAGGTTCACCAGCAGGAACGAGCCCCCGTAGCTGATGAAGGGGAGCGGGATGCCGGTGACCGGCATGATCCCCACCGTCATCCCCACGTTGATCAGCACGTGCGCGAACCAGCTCCCGAAGATGCCGATGGGCACCAGCGACGCGAACGGGTCGTTGCTGCGCTCGGCGATCTTCACCAGGCGCCAGAAGATGAAGCCGAAGCAGCCCAGCACCGCCAGCACCCCGATGAAGCCCAACTCCTCGCCGATCACCGAGAAGATGAAGTCGGTGTGCTGCTCGGGGAGGAAGGCCAGCCGCTTCTGCGGGCCGTGCAGCCACCCGCGCCCCAGCCACCCGCCGCTGCCGATGGCCACGCGGCTCTGGATCAGGTTGTACCCGGCGCCCCGCGGATCGATCATGGGGTCCAGGAACACCATGAAGCGGTTCTTCTGGTACGGCTGCAGCTTGTTCCACAGCGGCAGCGCCGCGGCGCCCGCCATGGCGTTGGCCAGCCAGATGGTGGCCTTCTCGGAGATGAACGCGTCGCGCCTGAGCAGCAGCACCAGCATCAGGACGATGTAGACGCCCCATACCTGCCAGCTGATGGACAGGAACAGGCTGAGGATGGGCGAGACCAGGAAGAAGATGGTGGACAGCGGCGTGCCCGCCCAGAACAGGCACCACACCAGGATCGAGGCGAACACCAGCGCCGACCCCAGGTCCGGCTGCAGCATCACCAGCCCCATGGGCAGCATCACCACCACGATGGGCTTCCACAGCCCCCACAGCGTCTTGGGCGGCTCGCGCCACTCGCCCAGCACCCGCGCCAGCATCAGCGCCGTGGCGATCTTGGCCACCTCGCTGGGCTGCAGGTGCAGCGGCCCCACCGTCAGCCAGCTCTTGGTGCTGGCCGCCGTGCCCTCGCCGCCGCCGAAGAAGAGGGTGGCCACCAGCATCAGCAGCGCCACGGCGTACGCCGGCTGCGCCGCCCACTCCAGCCAGCCGATGGGCACGCGCAGGATGAAGGGCACGATCATCAGCGCCAGCATGAACCAGATCAGCTGCTGGCGCCACGCCCCGGTCACCGTCTTGTCGGGTACGTCGAGCACCCCGGCGCTGTAGATCATGGCGATGCCGAACATCGCCAGCCCCACCACCAGGCCGAAGAGGATGGGGTCTCCCAGCACGAACGAGCGGTAGCGCCTCACGCGGTCACCTCGGCAGCGGCAGGTGCATGCGCCGCAGCATCATCAACCCTCATGCCAGCGACCGGTAGAGCGTGGACGCGCCCAGCCCCACGGCGGCCGCGTACACCGAGGCCAGCAGCGCGGGGATCAGCAGCGCCATCACCGAGCCGCCCACGCCGCCCACCGCCAGCATCACGTACAGCAGGAGCTCGTACAGCAGCGTTCCGGCGAAGAAGAACGCCACCATGTTCAGCGGGTCGTCGCCCGCCAGCCACTCGCGCGAGCGCGAGCCCAGGTAGCCCAGGATGGCCAGCGCCAGCGAGGCCACCCCGAACACGAACGGGTTGGCCGAGCCCTCCAGCAGCCCCAGCAGGAAGCCCAGCCCCGCCGCCGTTCCCGGGCGCAGCCGGCGCGACGCCAGGAGCAGCGCCACCACCAGCAGGTCGGGAGCCAGCACGCCCAGGCCCAGCCCCACCCGCAGGATGAAGTGCAGCGCGACCAGCACCACGATGAACACCGCGAACTTCCACCGCGTCCCCTCCGTCATCCCTCGCTCCTGTTCACCGTCGGGGGGTGGGCGGCGGCGGCCGGAACCCCGGCGGCACGCGCGGCTCGCCCGGGAACACCGGCTTCCCCGGCAGCTCGGGCGTGGGGTCGCGCCGCGCCGGCCGCGGCCTGGGGCGCGGGCGCGGCGTGGCGGGCTGCTGCGTGCGGATGGTGGGCGCCATGGGCGTGGCCGCGTCGGGGGCCACCGCGCGGGCGCTGGTGTCGGCCACCTCGGTGGTGGTCAGCCGCACCCCCCACGCCGCCGCCAGGTTCTGGTCGCTGGCCGCCGTGGTCGGGCTTCCCAGCACCAGCACGTGCGACATCTGCGACGGGTTCACCAGCGGGCGGATGAAGTAGGTGCGCTGCCACCCGCCCGGCTGCTTCCCCTCGCCGATCACCTTGCCCACCGGGATGCCGCGGGGGAAGAGCGCGCCGTCGCCGCTGGTCACCACGATCGACCCCGTGTCGGGCACGGTGTGGAAGGCCACCGGCGTGAGCGCCAGCACCCGCTCGCCCTGCGGGTCGTTGGCCGGCGTGGCGATCCCGTACGTCTCGCCGTCCACCGTCATCACCGCCACCGCGAACTTGTCGTGCGTCCAGTCGATCGCGACGGACGATGCCTCGCCCAGCTTCCACACCTTCCCCACCAGCCCGTTGGCGGTCACCAGCGGCGCGTCGGGCTTCACCGAGTCGCGGCTGCCCACCGAGAGGCGCAGCGTCCCCGCCGACCCCGGGCCGGACAGGCGGTCGGCCTCGGCGCTGGTGAACGAGTAGGTCAGCCGCGGGCGGAAGGCCAGCAGGGAGCGCAGCTCGCGGTTCTCGGCCGCCAGGTTGCTCTGCCCCACCAGCACGCCGGCCAGCGAGTCGCGCTCGGCGCGGATGCGCGCGGCGTCGGCGTAGCGCCCCTCGCGGTCGCTGGAGCCGTGCTGCATGGCCATCACCGGGTACAGCACGGTGGTGCGCACGGCGTGGCCCACGGCGTCGCGGTACGCGGCCGGGATCACCAGCAGCAGCGCGCCCAGCGCCGCGAAGCCCGCGGCCGAGGCCAGGTCGCGCTTGCGCGCCCGCTCGCCGCTGCCGCGCAGGTAGGGTCTGAAGGTGCTCATCGGCCGCCCCTCACGAGGCCAGGACTCCTCTGAACTTGGCGATGTCGTCCAGGATCCGCCCGGCCCCGCGGACCACGCAGGTGAGCGGCTCCTCGTCCACGTGGATCGGCAGGTTGGTCTCCCGCGCGATCAGCACGTCCAGCCCGCGGATCAGCGCGCCGCCGCCGGTCATCACGATCCCCCGGTCCACGATGTCGCTGGCCAGCTCCGGCGGGGTGATCTCCAGCGCGCGGCGCACCGCCTCGACGATGGCCTGGATGGGCTCCTGGATGCACTCGCGGATCTCCTGCGAGTGCACCCGCACCGTCTTGGGGATGCCCGACACCAGGTCGCGCCCCTTCACGTCCATCTCCCGCTCCTCGCCGGTGCTGAAGGCGCTGCCGATCTGGATCTTGACCGCCTCGGCCGTGGCCTCGCCGATCATCAGGTTGTAGTTCTTGCGCAGGAAGGTGACGATGGCGATGTCGATCTCGTCGCCGCCAACGCGGATGCTGGTGTCGCACACGATGCCGGACAGCGCGATCACGGCGATCTCGGTGGTCCCGCCGCCGATGTCGATCACCATGTTCCCGGTCGGCGTCTCTACCGGCAGCCCCACGCCGATGGCCGCCGCCATGGGCTCGGCCACCATGTACACTTCCTTGGCCCCGGCGGCGGCCGCGCTCTGCCGCACCGCGCGCCGCTCCAGCTCGGTGATGCCCGAGGGCACCCCCACCACCACGGTGGGCTTCAGCTTCAGGAAGCGCTTGGAGGTCACGCTCTGCAGGAAGTAGCGGAGCATGATCTCCGTCACGTCCACGTCTGCGATCACGCCGTCCTTCAGCGGCCGCACGGCCAGGATCCCCTCGGGGGTGCGTCCCAGCATCCGCTTGGCTTCCAGCCCGATCCCCTTGGGCTTGCCGCTCGCCTTGTCCAGCGCCACCACCGACGGCTCGTTCAGGACGATCCCCTCGCCCTTCACGTAGATCAGGGTGTTCGCGGTTCCCAGGTCAACGGCGATGTCGTTGACCGGGAGAAAGCTCCCCTTCTTGAACCAGCCCAATGCCATGTGCGGACCGAGACTTTCCGCCGGAGCGCGGAACTGGCGCGCCGGACACGTTCGGGTAGTGAGCCCCAAGTGTACGAAGGACTTGCGGAACCCGAAAAAGCTACGCCCGCCCCCCGGTGCACGCAACCCGAGCGCCGCGGTTTCGCCGCGTCGCGAGCCCGGCCCGATGCACGGGCCATGCCGGGAGGAAGTGCGTGAGTGCGTGAGTGCGTGAGTGCGTGAGTGCGTGAGTGCGTGAGTGCGTGAGTGCGTGAGTGCGTCAGTCACGGTAATGGGTCGGGATCTCGGGCCGGAAGCTGTCCCGCGCCGAAGCCCACGCACTTTCGCCCTCTCGCACTTTCGCACTGCCGTTCTGGAAGTGGTGCCGGATTGTCGTTGTACCGATCTTCTACGGCCATCAGGAGAACAGATTGGGCGTCTTGCGTCACCAGCGGTTTTCCACCACTGTTCATCCTCCCGATCATCACCAGCGCTGTGCCGCCACCCTTTCCGGAGGTCAGGATGGGCAAGCTCAAGCTCGACGTGGATTCCCTGGCCGTCGTCTCGTGGACCACCGCGCCCCAGGCGCGCGAGAGCGAGCGCGACACCCGGACCTGGGGGTGTTCGCTGATCAGCTGCGTGGCGGCCTGCGCCCTGGGCGGGCAGCGCTGAAGCACGACCGCACGCCCGGCGTGGAGATCACCTCCCGCCGGGCGTGCGCACGTCCGGGATCGGCGCAGACCGGCCCCGGCATCTCCATCCCACCAGACCGGAGGCACGGATGAAGAAGGTGAAGCTCGATCTCGACATGCTGGACGTGGAGTCGTTCCCCACCGCGGCGGGTGGAAGCGACCTGGGCACGGTGGAGGCGTACGACGCGCCGACGCCGCCGTACAAGACCTGCAGCTGCACCACGGGCGCGTCGTACCTCGAGGCGTTCTGCCCACCGCCGCAGCTGGTGGACTGAGCCCGCAGTGCGGGGGCGGCGCGCCGCCGTCCCCGCGTCTCGCCCTGATCCGGAGGCATGGATGAAGAAGGTGAAGCTCGAGCTCGACACGCTGTCCGTGGAGTCGTTCGCGATCGCCGCCCCCGAGCGGGAGGAGGGCACCGTGCAGGCGTACGACGCGCCCACGCCTCCCTACGCGTCCTGCGGCTGCACCACCGGTGCGTCGTACCTGGAGGCGTTCTGCCCGCCGGCCTCGACTGCCACCACCTGCGTCGAGCAGGCGAGCTGAGCGATCCGCCCGGCGCGGAGACGAGGCGATTCTGAATTTCGGGGCAGCCCCGTTCATCGAAACGGTGCGGGCGGCGGAGCGAACCACTCGCTCCGCCGCCCGCTCGCTTGTCCCATGCGGCGGAAATCCGCATCCCGCCTCGATTTCACCTCCATCCTCCGCCGCCCGGCGCGGACGGCCTCACCGGCATCCACCGTGCGTTCCTGCGGGCGTTCCTTTCAGCCCGGAACGGTCGTGCGGCGGCGAGTCCCTTCGTCGAGCACCCGGGCCCATGCCTTCCAATCCGGAGAAGGCGATGAAGAAGCTCGCGCTGGAGATGGAGCACCTCGCCGTCGAATCCTTTTCCACGCTGCCGCGCCAGGTGGCGGGCTACGGGACGGTGCGGGGGCAGGAGGCCGGGCCCACGATCCCGAGCTGCCCCTCGCTCAACCTCTGCCCGACCGAGGCGTGCCCAACGGGCGACTGCCCCACGAGCGCCACCACCCTCTGCCGCTGCTGAACGGAGGCCGCGAGATGAAGAAGCTGAAGCTGGACCTGGACGCGCTGTCCGTCGACTCCTTCACCGCCTTCGGCGTGGCCGCGGGCGCGGGCACCGTCGCCGGGCGCGAGCTGCAGCCCACGCTGAAGACCGTCTGCGGCAGCACCTGGCTGGAGTCGAACCCCACCTGCTGCCCCTGCACTCCCCGCTACCCGGAGCCCTGAACATGCCGAAGCTGAAGCTCGATCTGGACCGCCTGGCCGTGGATTCCTTCCCCACCTCGCCCGAGGTGACGCACGGGATCGGCACGGTGCACGCGCGCGAGGAGCAGCAGACGCTGAAGGTCGTCTGCACCATCGGCACGCTGGCCACCAACCCGACCTGCTGCCCCTGCACGCCCTGACGGTGCCGCATCGCATCGAACGAAAGGGCCGGCACCCGCGCGGGTGCCGGCCCTTTCGCATCCTCCGGATCGACCCGCCGTCAGTGACCCGTCGAGCCGAATCCCGCCGTCCCCCGCCCGCTGTCGCTGAGGTCGTCGGCTTCCACGATCTCCGGCACCTCGAAGCGCGCGAACACCAGCTGGGCGATGCGCATCCCGCGCGGCACCGGCACCGGCTCCGCGCCCGAGTTCCACACGATCACCCGCAGCTCGCCGCGGTAATCCGGGTCGATGGTCGCGGGCGAGTTGGGAAGCATGATGCCGTGCTTCAGCGCCAGCCCGGAGCGCGGCCGCACCTGGCACTCCACGTCGTGCGGCAGCTCCATCTCCAGCCCCGTGTGCACCAGCCGCCGCTCCCCCGGCTGCAGCACGAAGTCCGGCTCGCAGCTGGCCACGTCGAAGCCGGCCGAGCCGGGCGTGGCTCGCGCGGGGAGCGGAAGGTCGGGATTGCTCGGCAGGCGGCGAAAGCGGACGAACATCAGGGGACAGGGGACAGGGGACAGGGGACAGGGGACAGGGGACAGCAGGAAGGTCCGGGCTGGCCGATGCCGCGGCAACGGTCGGGCTTGCGTGCAACCCATGGAAACGGAGCGGGGACAGGCCAGCGCGAATGCCGCGGCTGTTCCTGTCCCCTGTCTCCTGTAACCTGTCCCCCGCGGTTCAGCTCGTCCGCAGGACCTCGTCGACCTGCGAGATGGGCAGCCCGAAGGCCTCGGCAACGGCCGGGTACACCACCTTGCCGCCGACGATGTTCAGCCCCAGCAGCAGCGAGTGGTCCTGCCGGCACGCCTGCTCCCAGCCCAGCCTGGCCAGGCGCGCGGCGTACGGGAACGTCGCGTTGGTCAGCGCCAGCGTGGAGGTGCGCGGCACGCCCCCCGGCATGTTGGCCACGCCGTAGTGGATCACGCCGTCGATCTCGTAGATCGGGTTCTCGTGCGTGGTCGGGCGGATCGTTTCCACGCAGCCGCCCTGGTCCACCGCCACGTCCACGATCACCGAGCCCTTCTTCATCAGCTTCAGGTCCTCGCGCTTCACCAGCTTGGGCGCCTTGGCGCCGGGGAGGAGCACGGCACCGACGACGAGATCGGCGTGCTCCAGCCGCTCCAGCAGGTTGTGCCGGTTGCTGTAGATCATCTCCACGTTCGCCGGCATCACGTCGCTCAGGTAGCGCAGCCGCTCCAGCGACAGGTCCAGGATGGTGACGCGCGCGCCGAAGCCCGCCGCCATCTTGGCCGCGTTGATCCCCACCACCCCGCCGCCGATGATCAGCACGTTGGCGGGCGCCACGCCGGGAACCCCGCCCAGCAGCATCCCCCGGCCGCCGTAGTACTTTTCCAGGTACTTGGCGCCGGCCTGGATGGCCATGCGCCCCGCCACCTCGCTCATGGGCGTCAGCAGCGGCAGCTCGTTGCTGGGCAGCTGCACCGTCTCGTAGGCGATGGCCACGCACTTGGTGTCGATGATGGCGCGCGTCAGCGTCTCGTCGGCGGCGAAGTGGAAGTAGGTGAAGAGCACCTGGTTCTCGCGGATCCGCGGGTACTCCACCGGGATCGGCTCCTTCACCTTCATGATCATCTCGGCGCGCGCCCAGACGTCTTCCACGTCCAGCATCTGCGCGCCGGCGGCCACGTACTGCTCGTCCTCGAAGCCGCTTCCCACCCCGCCGCCGCGCTCCACCAGCACGGTGTGGCCGGCCTGCACCAGCGCCTCGGCGCCCGCCGGGACAAGGGCGATGCGGTTCTCGTTCGTCTTGATTTCCTTCGGGACCCCGATGATCATCGTCGGTCTTCGTTCAGGCTGTTGATTGAGGGCCCGCGGGACAACGAGCGGGCGGGCGCACAATATACACGCCCGCCCGCGTTTGGCGAGGGAGGGGTGAACCGGGCTCACCCGTGGCGCACGATCCCGGCCGGCGGCGGCTCGATGGTGAAGGGCCGCTGCGCCTCGAAGTCGTCGTTGCGCACCCCCGCCCGCTCCAGCCCCGGCTCCTGCGTGAGACGCCGCCGCCTCACGCCCTGGTAGATGCGGGCCTGCAGGTCGCCGTACGTCCCGGTGAAACCGCCTCCATCCCACGCCTCCAGCAGCGCCCCGGTGAACGCGCCGTAGCGTGGGCCGTCCGCCGCCGTCTGGCTGTCAAGCGCGGCGGAAAGAAGGAGCACGCTCGCGCCGACCTCCGCCACCGTCCCGTCCGCGAAGCGCCGGCCCACGCCGGGTGGACGGCAGCGGGCCTCGGGCATTTCCCGACGCTGGCCGCCGCGGAGCACGGGCGCGCGGTCGCGCGCGGCCGCCCCGTCCTTCCGTTCGCCCGTCCGGATCACCGTTCCGCTGTGGCAGCTGTCGGAGAGGACGACGATGCGCGCACCACGCGGAAACTCGCCCCAGAGGCGGAACAGGTCGTCGTCCACCAGCTCCCCGTCGAACAGGCACCACGTCTCGTCGTAGCCGTCGCCCTCGTCGCCGTCCTGGTCGGCCACGCGGCTCCCGTGGCCGGAGAAGGTGAGCAGGAAGAGCCCGTCGCTCCCGACCAGACCCGCCGCGTCGCGGATCTTCTCTTTCGCCTGCGGTTCCGTCGCCGCCTCGCCGGTGAGGGTCCACCGTGTGTCGAACCGCTGCTCGCGGGCGAGCGCCTCCATCGCGTGCGCGTCGTTCTCGCACGCGCGCAGCGGGCGGAGTTCGCGGAAGAGCTTCGGGTCGGGGTGGTTCACGCCGATGTGCAGGGAGATGCCTCGAGCGGCCATGGTCCGGATTCCGGTTCGGGAGTTGGCGAATACCGTGCGGCACCGGTTGGACGGCCGTGGGCGCGGAAATTCGCAAACCCGTTGGCTTGATGCCACTTCGACGTGGTGATACGTTACGCGAACTGTCCCGGACAGATCCCCGCGCGCAGAAGTTCACCGCGCTCCCCGCTCCGGCGTGCCCACGACGATGCCCGAACGGCAGGACGACTACTCAGAGCTCCTCGTGAGCCACCTCGCCTGGATCGACCGGGTCACGGCCGCCATCGCCCGGCGGCAGGGGCTGAGCTCCGACGAGGCCGACGAGTTCGCGTCGTGGGTGAAGCTCAAGCTCATCGAGGACGACTACGCCACGCTGCGGAAGTTCCGGGGCGAAAGCCTGATCACCACCTATCTCACGGTCGTCATCAACCGGCTGTATCAGGACTACCGCGTGTCGCAGCTGGGGCGCTGGCGCCCGTCTGCGGCCGCGCGCCGCAAAGGCCCGGTGGCAATCAGCCTGGAACGGCTGGTGCGCCGCGACCGGCTCACACCGTTGCAGGCGGCCGAAACGCTGCGAGCGCGCGGCGAGCCGGACCTCTCCGACCGCGATGCCCTGAAGTTGCTGGGCGAGCTTCCGTCGGCGGAACGGGGCCGTCCCAGGGCCGTGGGCGATGCCCCGCTCGCGACGGCGACTTCGTCCGAGCGGGCCGACGGCACGCTGCTGGAGGCGGAAGCACAACACGAGCGCGACGCGGTCTGGGCGCTGCTCGCCACCGCGATGGAAGGGCTTCCCGAGGAGGACCGGGAGATCGTGAAGATGCGGTACTGGGCAGGCTCCACGGTTGCGGACATCGCGCGAGCGCTGCGCATCGAGCAGAAGCCGCTGTACCGCCGTCTCGACCGGATCCACGCGCACCTGAGACGTTCGCTCGAAGCCTCAGGAATCTCGAAGGACCGGCTTCCCGGGCTCATCGATGACGACGAATGAAAACCGTCCCGGGTGCGACAATCGTCGGACGTGCCCGTCCAACCTCGTAAAGCCCCACGACCGGAGGGATGGATGGAACCCCTGACGAACGATGAGAGGATCGCGGCCCTCCTCGATGGAAAACTCGGCGAGGAGGAGCGTGCCGCGCTGCTGGCGGAGCTGGGACTTTCGCGGGACGATCTCGAGCTCCTCCTGGACTCCGCCGGGATCACCGCCGAGCTGGAGGAGGAGGACCGCGCCGCCGGTGTGATCCCCATCACCACGCCGCGACCGGCCGAGGCCGAGCCGCGGAAGTTCCACCGGCCGCCGGTGTGGCGCCGCCCGGCCGTGCTTTCCGCGGCCGCGGTGGCCGTGCTGGCGATCGGCGGCGGGCTGCTGCTCACGCGCGGGTCGGAAGAGTTTTCACCCGTCGCGGCGCTCTCGCACCCGGAGCGCGGTGTGCCTGTGGGCCTGGTGGCGGCGGGATCGCTCACCCGTGGCGACGAAACCGCGCTCGGGCCCGGGGCGACGTCGGTCCGCTTCGGCGTGTTCGCGGCGGACCTGGAGCTTTCCGCGCGCGCCGGAGATCGCACGCGAATCTCCGCATTCGCCGATAGCGTGGCGGGCGTGCTCGAGGGACCGGACGGCGCCCCCAGTGAGGCAGAGACGTTTCGAACGCTGGCGCGACGACAGGATACGGCGTCGCTCGCGCTGGTGCAGCAGCGCATCGCGCGTGCGGAGGATCTACTTCAGCGGGACAGGGTGGTACTGGGCCGGTGGATCGAGACCGCACGCGTCGCGGCGAAAGAGCAGGACGCGGCATTCTTCTCCAACCGCCGGATGCGGAAGTACCTGGAGGGAGATGCGGGTGACGGGTTGAACGGGCCGGCTCACGATGCGATCGGCCGTGCCCGGGGGGCGCTCCGCGACAAGCGCACCCCGGACTGGCCCGCGCTTCAGAAGGCCCTCGACGATCTCCTGAGCGAGGTGGGGTGAGCGCTCAGGGCTTGAACCCCTCGGCGCTCACGCACGAGTAGGTCACGGAACTCTTCGGCCCGTCGTCGTACTTCCCGGGATTGGTGATGGGAAGGCAGGCATCCGGCTCGTACTCCGGAAGATCGACCGTGCCAGCCTGCAGCAGCTTGCCGTAGCTGGAGAAGTGCTGGGCGCCGCCGCGCGCGGCGGGCGGAGGCGGGATGATGTAGTCCGGCGGCAGCTCGGTATGCGGTGCGTGCCACACCTCGACCTCCACCACGCCGTCGACGGGGTGAAGCGTCGGCACGCTCCCGGCGAACGCGCCGCTCAGCCCCTGCAGCGACAGTGAGAGCGAGTCGCCCGGCACGTCCGTGATGCTCCACTCGATGATGTGGCTCAGGCGCTGGAGCTGCCCCTGCCAAGTCCAGCAGTCGCCCTTCGCGTAGTCGCTCAGGCTGCCGTTGCGCAGCAGCACGCGCGCGGACACGAGGTCGGTGTTCGTGCCGTCGAGTACGTCCGCGCGTACCTCCCCCACCTTCGCGAGCCCCGCCGGGAGCGTGTTGTCGAGCGCGTTCCCCGCCTGCGGAAACTCCAGCGCCTTGTTCAGCATCGAGCAGTGCACCAGCGCGTCATCCAGCCCCGTCTGCTGCGGGCGGAGGTACGCGCTGTCGAAGATCAGCCGCGGCGAGTGCTGCTCCACGCAGCCGCAGCCGTCGCCTTCTTCCGCGCCGCCCGTGGCGGGCATCAGCACGTGCAGCGCCTGCGTTCCGTCGCGTACGAACAGGCACATGCCGTGGAACGACACTCTCAGGGTGAACGACATTGATTCCTCCGCAGTCATGGGGATGATCCGCGATCCGCCGAACTGCCTCCGTCTGGCGTCGCAGTACTTCGACGGACCGGGACTCTGCTTTTCCGTTTCCTCTAGTGGACGCTGAAAGGGGCGATCCGTGCCGGGATCGCCCCTTTTTCGTTTTGAGCCTGCGGGAGGTCAGCGCCCCGCGTACTCGAATCCGCCCCACGACGCCGGCGAGTTCTTCCGCGCGTCGTTGGATCTCAGCATCTCGATCTGCGCCTGGCGCAGTGCCGATGAAGCATCGCGGTTCGTGCGGTACTTCGCATAGAACTCCTGCATCAGCAGGCTGGTCCGATCGTCGTTCACCTGCCACAGACTCCCGATCACTCCACGCGCCCCCGCGCTGAGGAATGCCCCTCCGAGGCCGGTGAACCCGGCCGCTCCGCCCCTCGCGTCGTTCAGCGTGGAGCAGGCGGAGAGCACGACGAGGTCAAGGCCGTCGAGCTTCATCCCGGCGATCTGCGCAGCGGTGAGCCGGCCGGCATCCGGCTCCCCCCGGCCCGACGCGAGCACGAGGAACGAGCTGCCCGGCTCGTCCTCGTTGGAGATGGCGTGCCCCGCGAAGTGCAGCACCGACGCGCGCGGCAGCAGGGCGGAGAGGGCGCTCGCGCTGGCATTGGCCGCCGCCAGCGAGACGAGCGGGCGCCCGGCTGCCCAGCCGCGGACGGCCGCCGATTCCTGCCGCGCACCGGGAAGCAGGCGCAGCCGGGGATACAGCTGCCGGTCGAACGCGGGATCCAGCACGACCACCACGGTGTCGCCGGATGATGAGTCGGGAGCGGCTTCGCCCGCCTGCGCTATCGTTGCGGCGAGGCGGACCGCATGACGTTGGATGAAGTACTCGCCCGTCTGCCGGTCCCTCAACGCCAGGAAAGGCGCTCCGGCCACCGCGCCGTCCGGGATGATGACGAGGGAGGTGTCGGGCGCGGCCAGCCTCGCCTCGATGGGACGGATCAGCCAGTCGTACAGAATCTCCAGATCCGGGCCGGCAGCGTTGTCATCCCGGTGCTGCAGCGCGTCGCGCGCGTGCTTGGCGCGCTGGGCCAGGTCGCGCCCGCGGACCGGTGTCTTCGCGACCTGAAGGCCGCCGCTGGTCAGCGTCCAGGCGAGCAGCGTGTCCCCGATCACTGCGTAACGCACGGCGACCTGTCCGGCAGGCATGCTCGAAGGGAGCGCGCTCGTGCCGTTCGGGCCCAGCGACGCCAGCCCGGTCTCCAGCAGCTTCAGGGCTTCCCCGGGCTTCTGCTTCGCCACGAGGCGGAGGACAACGCTGTTGAGTGTGGATCGCACCCGCTGGCTGAGCTCGCGGTTCATCCGCCAGCCAGTGGGCCCCCCCCGGGCGTCGGTGATCCTCTTCAAAACGTACTCTGTGTCGGCCCGTGCGGAATCGGCTTCACCGAGTGCCGCCCAGGCATCCGCACGAGCAAGCAGGACGTGGATCAGGCGGAGTGGAACGCCGGTGCTCGGCCGGTCGAGATACGCCAGCGCCTTGGTCAGCTTCGAAACGGCGCCGTCAGGATCGTGCTGCAGGCCGATCGCTCCATCCGTGGCTCCGAGTACGGCCGTGAAATACTCACGAGCCCGGCCGTCGAGGCGCTGGACGCGGGGCGCGGCGGCCGCGAGCTCCGCCAACGCCGCTGCGGTATCTCCCTCCTGCGCGAGGGCCTCCGAGTAGAAATCGTGGGCTTCGGCCATCAGCAGGTCCACGCCCGAACGTTGCGCTGCTGCGACATTTTCGGCGCTGACACGAAGCGCCGTCTTCGTGTAGCCGTCCTCCGACAGCCAAGTCGCCAGCAACGGCCAGATGCGGCTGAAGGCCCGAGAATCTCCGTACTCCCCCAACATCGCCACGGCCCGGTTGGCGTCGTTGTACGCGCCCAGCCTGTCGCCCGTCATGTGTTCCGCATCGGCACAGCCCCCCTGCGCGCCCGCGAGATTCTCGATTTCGCGGCTGCGCTGGAACATCGAAACCGCGGCCCGGTTCGGGCTCAACCCCTTTTTCGCGGAGTCCCTCCTTACGTAGAACATGCCAAGGGTCCAGTTCGCCTTCCCGGCAAGCGCCGGGTAGCGCAGGGTATCGATGCTCGCGAGCACCTCACTCAGAACGCGGTCGGCCGGCTCTCGACCACTCGCGACGGGTGCGAGATGAACGGCCGCCCACGCGCGCAACGGAAGCGACACAGCACCCGAATCGCGTGCGATCGCGAACAGGCGCTCGGCGTCTTCGTTCCGCAGGGAGTTGGATGCTTTCCGCGCCTCTCCAAAGGACTGGTGCCCGCGTGCCAGCCGGCGGATCACCGCCGGAGGCCCGGAGCGGATCGCACGCACCGCATCCGCGGTCGATGCGTCCAGGCCCTGCTCCTCCAACTCGCGCCCCACGATCTCGGCTCGGTGCAGCGATCCTTCCGCCGACCTGCCCTCCTGGGCCAGAACGGCGCGGCCCCACTCGCGGAGCAGCGTGTCCCAGGCGAACTCTCGCGCTTCCTGAGGCGACGTCCTGGCCAGGGCCTTCAGCGCCGAGTCGCTTGCCTGCGGATTTGGCGGCGGCGGGGGCGTCCAGCGCAGTGCGGCAACGTGCCGGCGTGCCTCTTCTGCCCACTCGCTTTCCGAGTCGACCGCCAGGTACGCCTTCCAAGCCTCGGCAGCCTCCGTCTCGAACCGGAGCTGCTCGAGTGCGAAAGCGCGATTGAACAGCGCTTCTTCGAGCGTGGAGTCCTGTTCGACGGCCTTCTCGCTCGCTTCGGCGGCCGCGAGCAGGTCGAGGTAGGACTGCTTCCACCCGGCACGCACCAGCAGCATGGCAGACAGGTCCGAGAGCACGTCCGCGGACGCTTCGTCCGCGCTGGCCAGTTCCAGAAGACGCTCGATGGCACGCGAGACGCTGGCCACGCCGGTGTCGGCCCACATCAGGTCCAGCATCGCGTCAGCGTGGATTCCTTCCGGGTCACCGGACTCTGCTTCGGTCCTTGCCCGGACCTGCAGCTCGTGCAGCCGCTCATCCGCGTCGATCCTGACACGCTCGGCGCAGTCGGATACAGGGATCTCCTGTTTCGCGTTTGGAGCGCAGGCGCGGAACCTCTTTGCGATCGAGATCCGCGGGCCGTAGGGTCGGGGCAATCCGCGAGCGGCGATCTGCCGCACCAGCGGCGTCGAGCCGCGGTCGCACGAAACCACCACCACGGCCGCGACTGCGGCGACGGCGACCGCGCCGACGGGCACCAACGCGCGTGCGCGGGTGATCCGCGCAAAAATCCGAGACGAAACGCGAGCGATCAGGTTGTTCATGGAACGGCCGGTTGGCGGGGGGGGAGGCTGCGAGGTGCCAGAGCGGTGGGTGGACTTGCCCCGTCTTCGGGGCCGCGAGTGTCCCGAAAGGCTCTAAACTGATTGAACCCCTTGGGAAACACAAGCTCCTCGTCCACCTTTGTTCACTCCGATAACGACGCTTCATCCACTGCGCAGAAAAGGACGAAGCCCCTCTCCCGCCGAGGCGGGAGAGGGGCTTCGTCGTCGAGCCTCGTACCAGCCGAGCCGAGGGCTCAGCTCGCGGGCTGGCCCTGCTCCGCCAGCTCCTTCAGCGCGGCCTTGCGCGACAGGCGCAGGCGCCCCTTCTCGTCGATGGAAAGGAGCTTCACCTGCACGGTGTCGCCCTTCTTCACCACGTCCTCGGTCTTGTCCACGCGGGCGTCCTGGATCTCGGAGATGTGCAGCAGCCCCTCGGTCCCCGGCGTGATCTCCACGAACGCGCCGAACGCGGTGGTGCTCTTCACCACCCCCTCGTAGATGCGGCCCACCTCGGGCTCCTCCACCATCCCCGCGATCATCCGCCGGGCCCGCTCGCCCCCCTCGCCGTTCACGCTGGCGATGGTGATGGTCCCGTCGTCGTCGATGTTGATGCTGGCGCCCGTGGCCTCCTGCAGCCCGCGGATCGTCTTCCCCTTGGGCCCGATCACCTCGCCGATCTTGGCGGGGTTGATCTTCATGGTGATGATGCGCGGCGCGTACTGACTGAGCTCCTTGCGCGGCTCCGGCAGCGCCTCTTCCATCAGCCCCAGGATGTGCAGCCGCGCGCGGTGCGCCTTCTCCAGCGCCTCGCGCATGATCTCCAGGGTCAGCCCCGCGATCTTGATGTCCATCTGGATCGAGGTCACGCCCTCGCGGGTGCCGGCCACCTTGAAGTCCATATCGCCCAGCGCGTCCTCGGAGCCCAGGATGTCCGTCAGGACGGCGACGCGGTCGCCCTCCTTGATCAGCCCCATGGCCACGCCCGCCACGTGCGCGCGCATCGGCACCGCGGCGTCGAACAGCGCCAGGCTGCCGGCGCACACCGAGGCCATCGACGAGCTGCCGTTGCTCTCCAGCACGTCACTCACCACGCGCAGCGTGTACGGGAACTCCTCGAACGGCGGCAGCATGGGCTCCAGCGCCCGCTCGGCCAGCGCCCCGTGCCCGATCTCGCGGCGGCTGGTGCCGCGCACCGGCCGCACCTCGCCGGTGGAGTACGGCGGGAAGTTGTAGTGCAGCATGAACGACTTGTTCTGCTGCTGCGCGAAGTCGATGGTGTCGTAGTTCTGCACGTCGTCCTGCGTGCCCAGCGTGGCCGTGCCCAGCGCCTGCGTCTGCCCGCGGGTGAAGAGCGCCGAGCCGTGCGTGCGCGGCAGGACGCCCACCTCGATGGTGATGGGGCGCACCGTGTCGGTGTCGCGCCCGTCGCTGCGCACGCCCTCGGCCAGGATCATCTCGCGCATCGCGCGCTTCTCGATGTCCTTGATCACCTCGCCGGTGTCCTTGTCGGCCGTCTCGAACTCCTCGCCCAGCTGGGCGATGACGTCGGCCTTGGCCTGCCGCACGGCGTCGTTGCGCTCCTGCTTGTCGCCGACGCGCAGCGCCTGGCGCACGCGGTCGCCGGCGATCTCCTCCACGCGGGCGCGGAACGCCGGGTCCACCTGCTTGGGCGTCCACTCCATCGGCGCCGGGATCTCGACCTGCGCCATCACGTCGCGCTGGATCTGCACCAGCTCCCTGATCCCCGCGTGGGCAACCGACAGCCCCTCGGCGATGTCGGCCTCGGAAACCTCCAGCGCGCCGCCCTCCACCATCATGATGGCGTCCTCGCTGCCGGCCACGATGATGTCGACCTCGCTGTACTCCAGCTGCTGGAAGGTGGGGTTCAGCACCCACTGCCCCTGGATGCGGCCGATGCGCACGGCCGCGATCGGGCCGGCGAAGGGGATGCGCGACAGCATCAGCGACATGCTGGCGCCGGTGATCCCCAGCACGTCGGCGTCGTTCTCCTGGTCGGCGCTGACGACGGTGACGAAGACCTGCGTCTCGTTGGCGAAGCCGTCGGGGAAGAGCGGCCGCAGCGGCCGGTCCACCAGGCGCGCCGACAGGATCTCCTTGTCCGACGGGCGCCCCTCGCGCTTGATGAAGCCGCCGGGGAACTTGCCCGCGGCGTAGGTGCGCTCGCGGTACTCGACGGTCAGGGGGAAGAAGGGGAGGTGCGTGGGGTTGTCCTGGGCGGTCGCGGCGCAAAGCACCATCGTCTCGCCGAACATCACGGTGCAGCTCCCGTCGGCCTGACGGGCCATCTTCCCCGTCTCGATGGTGAGCGGGCGACCCGCGAACTGCCGAACCAGCTTTGCCATTTCCGAATTCCGTTCTCTTTGGTTGCCGGGGGAGGGCCGCGAAGGGTGTCCGCGCTCCCCCGAGACGCGGACCCCGCGATTGTTTTTCGTCTTTGCTCCTGCCGCTTCCGCGCGCTTTTCGTGCGGGCGCGAAAACGCGCGAAGGGGCCGCACGGTCCATGCCCGTGCGGCCCCGCCGCCGTCCGTCTACATCCGTTCCCGCCGCGGCCGGGTCGTGGCGACGCGAAGGCCCGGCGCGATCCGTCGCGCCGTGGCCGAATTCGCGGCCGAACCGCTTCCCGCCCGCATCCGCTTTCCGATCAGTGGCGCAGCCCCAGGTCGGCGATGAGGGCGCGGTAGCCCTCCAGGTCGTTGCGGCGCAGGTAGTCCAGCAGGCGCCGGCGCTGGCCCACCATCTTCAGCAGGCCGCGGCGCGAGTGATGGTCCTTCTTGTGCGCGCGGAAGTGCCCGGTAAGGCCGTTGATGCGCGCGGTGAGGAGCGCCACCTGCACCTTGGCGGAGCCGCGGTCGCCCTCGTGCATCTGGTACTTCGTGATGATCTCGTTCCGGTTCTCGGCGGTCATCGCCATCGATCGGACCTCCTGAAGAGTCAGTTGCTGGTCAGGGAGTTACCGACCCGTTGAAATCTCGGGAAGAAACTTCATGCGGATCAAACAACTTGCAAGCCGTGGAAAGTAACAGCATGCGGACGATCACACAACCCGGCGAGCGGCTTCCCTGCCCCGGCCCGCCTCGCAATCCTGCGAAATCCCGCGGCTGCCACGGATCGGTTGCTCTCGTGCACAATCCCACCTAGATTGGACACGGTAAACCAGCACGATGGAGATCCATGGCCCGCATCGCACGTTCCCCCGCCCGCCGCGCCGCGGCCCGGCCGCCGGAACCGGACCTGCGGTCGATCTTCCGGCGCCGCACGGAAGCGCTGATCGAACGACTGGCCGACCAGGCGTCCGACGAGACCATCGCGGCCGCGCTCGAGGCTCCGTCCGACGTGGGCGGGCTCGCGCGCCTGCTGTCGGACATGGCCCCGCTCGGGATCGAGCTGCAGAGCGTCGACCCGCTGGCCGAGGCGATCGCGCGCGGAGCCGAGGCCAAGCAGGAGCTGCTTCGCGATGCGGGGGGAGGCTGGAGCAGCACCCGCGTGGCCGCTCACCTGAAGATGACGCGGCAGGGGGTGGACAAGCGGAGGCGGGCCGGCAAGCTGCTCGCGCTGCAGAGCGGCCACGGCGATTACCTGTACCCCGTCTGCCAGTTCACCGACGACGGGGTGATCGCCGGGATCGACCGGTTCCTGGCCGCGTGCCCGCCCAGCGGCGGGTGGACTCGGCTCGACGTGCTGCTCACTCCCGCGGAGGAGATCGGCGGGATCTCCCCGCTCGATGCATTGCGGCGCGGAGACGCGGAGGCGGCGGTTCTCGTCGCCTCCATGTTCGGCGAACAGGGCGGGCCGGCGGACGCGGACGAGTGACACCGGGCGCTCCCGCTGCCCCGTCCGACCTCCACTCCCGCCGGCTGCCGCTCAGGGCGATTCCGGAGGCAACGCCGCTATGGCGCATACACGACGACCGGCGCGACCCGATCTGGTTCGGACCCGCGCCGGGGGTGGCGCCGCGCAGCCGCTTCGACGCGCCGGCGGGCGAGTTCCGCGTCTGCTACGTCGGCCTGTCGCCCGAAGCGGGCTTCGCGGAAACGTTCCTGCGCAATCCCGGCCGCCGGATGGTGGACCGCACCCTGCTCGGTTCGCGTGCACTCACCGTCCTGAAGAATCGCCGGGCGCTTTCCGTCGTGCGCCTCTACGGCCCCGGGCTGGCACGGCCCGGCGCGACGGCCGAGGTAAGCCACGGACCTACCTACGATGTCGCCCGTGCATGGTCGCTCGCCATCTGGTCGCATCCTTCGGCCCCGGACGGCATCCTCTACAAGTCCCGGCATGACGACGACGAGCTCTGCCTCGCTCTCTTCGACCGCGCTTCGAACGCCATCTACCACGAGCGGAGCGAGCGAGTGCTCTCTGGCGTGCTGCTGCCGCGGCTGCTGTGGCGCTACCGCGTGAGCTTCGATCCGCGCAGCTGAACTAGAGCTCGTCGCCCGGGTCGGGCGGCACATGCGGCACGCGGTCTAGAATGCCGTGCAGCTTCTCCATGCTGCCACGTGCCGCACGCCGCTCGAGGTACTCCACCCCGGGCCCGGATGCCAGCCGCTCCGCGGCGGCTGCGAGGAACTGGTCGACGGAAACCCCTTCCCTGTCCGCCAGTTCCTTGATCTTTTCGTGCACCGCATCCGGCAGGTGGACGCTGACCGTACTCATGGCACCTCTCCAAGAATGCGCAGGAACTGCCCAGGCGGGATCGCGCGGACTCCGAACCGTTCGGCGCCGGCGAAGTCTCTCACGTTGTGCGTAAGGATGTACCGGCACCCACCGGCGATCGCAGCTTCCAGCACAAGCTCGTCATCTGGATCGGGCAGCTGCGGCCGCCAAACATAGTAGATCTCGTGGTGGCGCCCAACCGCGCAGAGCGAATCCAGGAAGTCGTCGATTTCCTCGTGCGAGAAGGGCACGCCTATCCACGGGCGTTTCGCGACCTCTTCGTATTCGTACACCAGCGGTACGGAGAGGTGCACGCGCATCCTCGGATCGCCGAGAAGGCGCAGCACCATGAACGAAGCCCCAGCGTCAGACCGCAAACCGGAGATGATCACGTTCGTATCGAGCACGACGTCGAGCGGAGTCATTCGCCACGCTAAAACTGAGACTGCCGCGCCGGAAGCGGTTACCAACGGTGCCTATCCGCCGTGCGCCGCCGGTCGTGCACCGGTAACTTGCGGTGGCGGCTGAGGCCCGCCATCTGGGGAATCGCCGCCTCACATCCACTCCCTTCCTTCCCCGCTACCGCCCATGCACTGGTTCGTTCTCGTCGGCGTGGTGATCGTGATCGTCGGGTTCGTGCTGCGGCTGAACCCGCTGCTGGTGGTGACGGTGGCGGGGATCGCCACCGGGCTGGCGGGGGGACTCGACCTCGTCGCCGTGGTGGAGGCGTTCGGGAAGTCGTTCATCGAGAACCGCTACGTGGCCATCGTCTGGCTGGTGCTGCCGGTGATCGGGCTGCTGGAGCGCTACGGGCTGCAGGAGCGCACCCGCGAGCTCGTCTCCCGCGTCCACGCGGCGACCACCGGGCGCGTGCTCCTCTCCTACCTGGCCGTGCGGCAGATCACGGCGGCGCTGGGGCTTACCTCGCTGGGCGGGCACGCGCAGATGGTGCGGCCGCTGATCGCGCCGATGGCCGAGGCCGCGGCGGAGACGAAGCACGGCGACCTCCCGCTCACCGTGCGCGAGCGCATCCGCGCCTACGCGGCGGCCACCGACAACGTGGGCCTCTTCTTCGGCGAGGACATCTTCATCGCCATCGGCTCCATCCTGCTGATCCGCGGGTTCCTGGAGCAGAACGGCATCACCATCGAGCCCATCCACCTGGCGCTGTGGGCCATCCCCACCGCCATCGCCGCGTTCCTGGTGCACGGCGCGCGGCTGCTCCTGCTCGACCGGCGGCTGGCCGCGCAGGTCGAGGCCGCGCGGGCGGAGGAGCGATGATCACCCTCGAGTTCATCTACGTGCTGATGGGGCTGCTGCTGGCCGGCATCACGCTGGTCTCCGCGCGCGACCGCACGAACCGCAAGCGCTGGAAGAACACGGCGTTCTGGGGGATGTACGCCGTCACCTTCCTCTTCGGCAGCTACCTTCCGCACCTGGCGAGCGGCGCGATGGTGATCGCGATGGCGGCGGTGGCGGGGTTCGGCGGTCTGGGGAAGGGCGATCCGGACACCACCACGCAGGCCGAGCGGGTGGAGAGCGCGGGGCGGCTGCGGAACCGGCTGTACATCCCCGCGCTGCTGATTCCCGGGCTGGCGCTGCTGGGCACGCTGACGCTGAAGAAGGCGACGCTGCGCGGCACGCCGCTGGTCGACCCCAAGCAGGTGACGGTGATCTCGCTCGGCATCGCCACGCTGGTGGCGCTGGCCGCCGCGGTGGCGCTGCTGCGGCCGCGCGCGGCGACGCCGGTCCGCGAGGCGCGGCGGCTGATGGACACCGTGGGCTGGGCGGCGGTGCTGCCGCAGATGCTGGCGGCGCTCGGCGCGCTCTTCGCGCTGGCCGGCGTGGGGAAGGTGGTCAGCGAGGTGACGACGCGGTGGATCCCGCTGACCACGCCGTTCGCGGCCGTGGTCGTCTACGCGCTGGGGATGGCGCTGTTCACCATGCTGATGGGGAACGCCTTCGCCGCGTTCCCGGTGATGGCGGCGGGGATCGGGCTTCCGCTCATCGTCGGGCGCTTCGGCGGCGACCCGGCGGTGGTGTCGGCGATCGGGATGCTGGCGGGGTTCTGCGGCACGCTGATGACGCCGATGGCCGCCAACTTCAACATCGTCCCCGTCGCCCTGCTGGAGCTGCCGGACGAGAAGTCGGTCATCCGCGTGCAGGTGCCGACGGCGCTCATCCTGCTTGCCGTCAACACGCTCCTCATCTACTTCCTCGCCTTCCGCCGATGATGCCGAAGCTCTCCAGCGTCCGCCCATCCACCGTAGCAGACGAAGCGCTCCGGAGCATGCCCAGCAGCCTCGCGCAGTTCGCGAGGCTTCCCGTAGTTGTTGCTGCGACTTCAGTCGCCGGTGCACGCCGGGTCCGATGAGCGGCTTCACCCTCACCCCCGAGATCGCGTCGAAGTTCGCCGGCCTCGCGCTGGCGCACGTCACGCGCGAGTACCCCAACAAGCTCGACCACGTGATGCGCGGACCCGGCGACGTGCGCGGCCCGCGCGAGCTGCATCCCGTCTTCTACGGCAGCTTCGACTGGCATTCGTGCGTGCACGGCTGCTGGCTGCTCGCGCGCCTGCTCCGCCGCTTCCCCGATCTCCCCGAGGCGCCGCGCATCGCCGCGCTGCTGGACGCGCAGCTCACGCCGGAGCTGGTCGCCGCCGAAGTGTCGTATCTCCACGAAGATCCACTGCGGAAGGGCTTCGAGCGCCCGTACGGCTGGGCGTGGCTGCTGATGCTCGCCGCCGAGCTCGCGCGCGACGCAAGCGACGCGGGGCGGCGCAGATCGGAAGCGCTCGCGCCGCTGGCGGAGGCGTTCGCGCAGCGCTTCCGCGACTTCCTGCCGAAGGCGACGTATCCCGTTCGCGTCGGCACGCACTACAACACCGCGTTCGCTGTCGCTCTGGCGCTGGAATATGGGGATGGGACGGGGGATGGGGATCTTCGGGAGATGCTTCGCGACCGCGCGGTGGCCTGGTACGGGGGAGATGAGGATTGCCAGGCGTGGGAGCCCAGCGGCGACGACTTTCTCTCCTCCGCGCTGATGGAGGCGGAGTGCATGCGCCGCATCCTGCCGCCCGGCGAGTTCGCGCCGTGGATGGACCGCTTCCTCCCCCGCATTGCCCGCGACGAGCCGGCGACGCTCTTCCGCCCCGCGACCGTGAGCGACCGCAGCGACGGCAAGATCGCCCATCTGGACGGGGTGAACCTGAGCCGCGCCTGGTGCTGGCGCTCGCTCGCGCGCACCTGGCCCGCGAGCGACCCGCGCCGCGCCCGCGCCGAAGCCGCCGCGGACGCGCACCTCGCCGCCAGCCTGCCCCACGTCGCCGGCGACTACATGGGCGAGCACTGGCTGGCCACCTTCGCGCTGCTGGCCCTGGAGGCGTGAGGAGAGTTCGAGGCGATTACACCGTGCCTCACACCGAAATCGAGATCGATCGTGCGGTCCGGCAGCGCACGTGCGACCTCGCCCATAGATCCTTCGGCCTGCAACCGCTCGTGCGGGGCGATGACGGTGTGGCCGGCCTCAGGATGACGTCTCTCTGTACGTTTGTAATGCACAGGTGATTGCCAGAGCCGGTATCATACACCCCGATGTGTTGCGGCATCCCCACAGGTGGCGACCCGCACGGCGGCGTTGTCTTCGGAATTCCGCGCATCCGCGCGCGGAACGGGCGCGTTCCCTTCTTGCATCTCCATCCCCGAACCGCGGCTCATCTCCCGTCGCCCTGACCCGCGCCATTCACGCCACGGCCGCATCCATCCACCCCCGAAAATTCCGGGAGGAACGATGAACAAGCTCATCGCCGGGCTGTTCGCTGTAGCGGCCACGGCCGTGCTTTCCGGACCCGCGCGGGCGCAGATCCCGCACGTTACGCCCTTCGCGGTCGAGGCTCGCGTCGGGGCCGCGTTTCCCACCGGCGACTTCAACGACGTGGCGAACACGGGCGTCACGCTGAACGGCAACGTCACGGCGTACGTCATCCCGACGCTGGGGATCTACGCCGGATACTACTACACGCGGTTCGGGCGGCCCGGTGCCGGCCACTACACCGAGACCGGGCCCGAGGTCGGGCTGCGCCTGGACATCCCCACGCCGGACGTTCCGCTCGATCCGTACGTGAGGGCTGGACTCGTATGGAACCGGCTGGAGCTGACCGGCGCGGGAGCGCAGGACTTCAGCGATTCCAGCCCCGGGTTCCAGATCAACGCCGGCGTGGCCCTGTCGCTGGGACGCGTCTCGCTCGCGCCCGGCTTCACCTACGTGCGCCACACGTACGACACGAACACGGACGAAGACCAGACCGCGAGCTACATCCGAGCAGACATCGGCGTCCGCATCCGTATCTGAGCCGCGGCGCGAGCCCCGCATCACGGGAACGGCGCCCGCCCCGCTTTCGCATCGGGGCGGGCGCCGTAGCTTTCGTGTCCAGCGCAGCACGCAGTCCATCTCCATCCACCCGAGACGCCCATGACCGCACCCGAGGCGTTCCGCGCCGCGCGCGGCTTCCTCCTCCGCCACCGCGAGGACTACGACACGGCGTACCGCGACTTCCGCTGGCCGGAGCTGGACCGGTTCAACTGGGCGCTGGACTGGTTCGACGCATACGCGGCGGGCAACGGCGCTACGGCGCTGTGGATCGTGGACGACGGCGGCGGCGAGGTGCGGTACACCTTCGCGGAGATGGCGGAGCGCTCCAACCGCGCTGCCAACTTCCTGCGCGATAACGGCGTCCGCCGCGGCGACCGGGTGCTGCTGATGCTGCCGAACGTGGCCCCGCTCTGGGAGGCGATGCTCGCGTGCATCAAGCTGGGCGCCGTCATCATCCCCGCCACCACGCAGCTCACGGCCGACGACCTGCGCGACCGCTTCGACCGCGGCGGCGTGCGCCACGTGATCACCGACGCCGCGGGCGCGCCCAAGTTCGGCGTGGTCGATGGGGATTACACCCGCATCGTCGCGGGCGGCGATGCGCCGGCCGGGTGGACGCGCTTCGAGGATGCGTTCGCCGCATCGCCCGAGTTCGCGCCGGATGGCGAGACGCGGGCGGACGATCCGCTGCTGCTGTACTTCACCTCGGGGACCACGTCGAAGCCCAAGCTGGTGCTGCACACGCACCAGAGCTACCCGGCCGGCCACCTCTCCACGATGTACTGGATCGGCATCCGCGAGGGCGACGTCCACCTCAACATCAGCTCGCCGGGATGGGCCAAGCACGCGTGGAGCAACGTCTTCGCGCCGTGGAACGCGGGCGCCACGATCTTCGTCTACAACTACGCGCGCTTCGACGCGCCGCGGATGCTGGACACCGTCGCGCGCCACGGCGTGACCACCCTCTGCGCCCCGCCGACGGTGTGGCGGATGCTGATCGGCGAGGAGCTGGCGCGCTGGAAGACGGGGCTGCGCGAGGTGGTCAGCGCGGGCGAGCCGCTGAACCCGGAGGTGATCGAACGCGTGCGGCAGGCGTGGGGCCTCACCATCCGCGACGGCTACGGACAGACGGAGACGACCGCGCAGATCGGCAATCCGCCCGGACAGCCGCTGAAGGCCGGGTCGATGGGACGCCCGCTCCCCGGCTACCGGGTGGCGCTGCTGGACGTGGACGGGAACGAGGCGGAGGAGGGGGAGATCGCGCTGCGGCTCGATCCGCCGCCGCTGGCGCTGATGGCCGGCTACCTGAACGACCCCGCGCGCTCGGCCGAGGCCATGCGCGAGGGCTTCTACCGCACGGGAGATGTCGCGCAGCGTGACGCGGACGGCTACATCACCTACGTGGGCCGCGCGGACGACGTGTTCAAGTGCAGCGACTACCGCATCAGCCCGTTCGAGCTGGAGAGCGTGCTGATCGAGCACCCGCTGGTGGCCGAGGCCGCGGTGGTGCCCAGCCCGGACCCGGTGCGCCTGGCCGTCCCCAAGGCCTTCGTCGTCCTCCGCGGCGACGCGCAGCCCTCGCGCGAGCTGGCGCTGGAGATCCTGCGCTTCTGCCGCGAGCGCCTGGCTCCGTACAAGCGCATCCGCCGCCTGGAGTTTGCCCCGCTCCCCAAAACCATCAGCGGCAAGATCCGCCGCGTAGAGCTCCGCGGCGCGGAGACGGCGCGGCAGGGTGAGGCGCGGGGTGAGAGGGAGTGGTGGTACGAGGACTTCGCGGAGTTGCGGTCCGTGTCGGAGCCGCCAGGTGCGTAGCGCTTCGGGAGAGATGGCCCGCGGCTGCCGTGACACACATTATCCGAGCTTTTCGGCAGCTGCAGAAAGCTGCTCGACGGAGAAGCCAGAAAGCCTGCCCCGGATGAGTTCTTGAACCGCAGGCAGCGTCGTGCCGAGAATCTTCTCGACCTCAGCCTCGCTCAGCCGTCGCTCTCGGATCGTGCGAGCGATCACAATCGATAGGAAAGACTTCGCGTAGAGTTCCTCGGCATCGGGAAAACCGAGATCCGCGAAGATGTTTCCGCTGCTTGGGGTGAGATCGATCTGCGTCATGATGCTCCCATCCCCAAAATCTGCCTCCCCCGTCGTGCGTCTTCCTTCATCGCCGCAATCAGCGCGTCTACGCTGGTGAAGGGGAGGATGTCGCGGAGGCGCTGGACGAACTCCACGCGCACGCGGCGGCCGTACAGGTCGCCGCTCCAGTCCATCAGCCACAGCTCCACCGTGGGCGCGAACCCGGCGAAGGTCGGGCGCGGGCCCAGGTGCAGCAGCCCGGGGAGCCGCTGGCCGTCCACCCAGCCGTACACGGCGTAGATGCCTTCCTTCGGCACCATCTTCTCGGGGTCGCCCACCTCGATGTTGGCGGTCGGGAAGCCCAGCTCGCGCCCCTTCCGCTCGCCCTGCACCACGATCCCCTCGACGGAATAGCAGCGCCCCAGCAGCGGCACGGCGCCGGAAACGTCGCCCTCGGCCAGCAGGTGCCGGACGCGGCTGGACGAGACGTTGGCGCCGCCGACCTCGAACGCGTCGACCACGTCCACGCCGAAGCCCAGCTCGCGCCCGATGGCCCGCAGCGTCTGCACCGAGCCCTCGCGGTCGCGCCCGAAGCCGTGGTCGTAGCCGATCACCAGCTCGTCCATGTGCATGCGGCCCAGCAGGATCTCCTCCACGAAGCGCCGCGCCGGGTACCGCTGCAGCGTGCGGGTGAAGGGGAGGAAGACCACGTACTCCAGGCCGCTCTCCGCCAGGATCTCGCGCTTCTCCCCCGGCGTGGTCAGCAGCGGCGGCGCCACGTCGGGCCGCACGATACGGAGCGGATGGGGATGGAAGGTGACCAGGATGCTGCGCCCGCCGGTGCGGTCCGCGCGGCGCCGGATCTCCTGCAGCACCTCCCAGTGCCCGCGGTGCACGCCGTCGAAGGTGCCCACGGTGACGATGGCCGGGCGCCCGTCGTACGGCAGCGCGGGCGGGAGCGCGGGGTCGATGGCGTACGGCGCGGGCCAGAGGTAGCGCGGGGGCTGCATCAAGCGGTGGGGATGAAGACCTTGCGGGGGCGCACGACGTCGCCGTGGCGCTCGCCCACCGCCAGCAGCTCGCCGCCCTCGGAGGCCAGCGCGACCGCGGCGCCGGACGGCGTTTCGGGAGATGCGGGGACGGCGCGGCCGTGGCGCAGCAGCGCGAGCCCGGCCTCGTCCACCACGACGCGCGGCATCTGCGCGACCGCCTCCAGCGGCGCCAGCATCGCCGCGGCCACGCGCTCCGCGTCCCCCAGCTCCGACAGCGGCACGGCGCCGTCGACCGAGTGCGGGCCCACGGCCGTGCGGCGGAGCGTGCGCAGGTGCCCGCCCACCCCCAGCGCGTCGCCCACGTCGCGCGCGATGGCGCGGATGTACGTTCCCGCGCCGCACTCCACCTCGAACTCCACGTCGGGAAGGTCGAACGACGTCAGCCGGATCGTGTAGATCGTCACCGCCGACGGCGTGCGCTCGACCTCCTCGCCGCGCCGCGCCGCGGCGTACATCCGCTCGCCGGCCACCTTCTTGGCGGAGTAGAGCGGCGGAAGCTGCTGGATCGTCCCCACCTGCGTCGCGAGCGCCGCCTCCACCTGCTCGCGGGAGATGGAGCGCCAGTCATCCGACGACGCGATCATATCCCCCGTCAGGTCGTCCGTATCCGTCGCCACGCCCAGGCGCATCGTCGCCAGATACGTCTTCGGCATCCCCGTGAGATACTCCGCCAGGCGCGTCGCCGGGCCCACGCAGACGAGGAGGAGGCCGGACGCGAACGGGTCCAGCGTGCCCGTGTGCCCCACCTGGCGCGTCCGGAGCGCGCGCCGCACCGCCGCGACCGCGTCGTGCGAGGTGGGGCCCGCCGGCTTGTCCACCGGCAGCACCCCGCCGGCCACCGGATCGCCGCTGCTGGTTCGCGCCACGGATCAGGGCGCGGGCTGCGGAGCGGGCGCCGCGGCGGGCGCGCCGCGCCAGAGCGACATCGTGGCGGTCACGTAGCTCACTCCTCCCTGGTTGGCGCGCAGCCAGCGCACGTAGCGCGGCACGGTGTCGGAGAGCGCGGCGGCGGCGCCCGCGT
Organism: Longimicrobium sp.; assembly: GCF_035474595.1. Lineage (NCBI taxonomy): Bacteria > Pseudomonadati > Gemmatimonadota > Longimicrobiia > Longimicrobiales > Longimicrobiaceae > Longimicrobium > Longimicrobium sp. The sequence continues at coordinate 34,138 of NZ_DATIND010000028.1, read as the reverse complement.
ACGGCGACTCGGCCGCGAACACCAGCCGCGGCTCCAGGTCGCCCTCGTCGGTGGTGCGCCAGCGGATCTCCTTCACCTCGTGGACGTCCTTGGCGATAAGGTACTGCACCTGGAGCTGCGCGGCATCGTAGCGGTCGGCGGGGATGTACAGGATCTGCTCCACGCGCTGCTCCTGCTGCGGCTCGAACCAGTACTCCACCTCGCTGTTCACCTTCCCCAGCCCGATCACCTCCACCGCGGTGAACTGCGAGAAGCGCGTGGTGGCGTACGGCAGCTGCGCGTTCTCGCGGTTCTGGCGCAGGTAGGTGCTGTCGTCGGTGGCCACCGGCTCCAGCTTCAGCCCGCGCACCGCGTACCAGATGGCCGGCGCGTAGACCTTGGTGTCGCTGCGGTTCACGATCTGGAAGGTGGCGCGCGCCAGCACCGTGTCGCCGCGCCGCCCGATCGCCTCCAGCGTGGGCGTCACCACCAGCGCCGCCGGCCGCCGCGCAGGGATCACGATCTCGCGGTAGATGAAGGTGTACGCGCCCCACATGGCCGCCACGATCAGCGCGAACGCCTGCACGATGTCGCGCACCACCCGCGCGCTGGACCGGCGCGGCGGCGCGGCGGATGGCGACACCACGATGCGCTGCGGCGGCCTGTCCGCGTACGGCTGCTGCGGAAACGACGGGGGATCGGCGGGAGAGGGCGGCGTCTGCATTGGCGGGAGGGGTCGCGGGGGGGGATGGAGATCGCCCGGCGCGAAAGAGTCGCGCCGGGCGGGAGGGATGGTTCAGTTTTCCGCGCGCGGCGAGTCGGCGGCGCCGGCCCCGGAGGTCTCGTCGTCACCGGACGGCGAATCGGCCGCATCCGCGCCGGCGGTCTCGCCGTCATCCTCGTCGTCCACCGGCGCCGGGACCTCGCGCGGAAGCGCCTCGTGCAGCAGGCGCTCGATGCGCTGGGCCTCCTCGAGCACGCGGTCGATCTCGAAGTGCAGCTCGGGAACGCGGCGGATGTGGATGCGCTTTCCCAGCTCGCGGCGGAGGAAGGGGGCTGCGCTGCGCAGGCCGGCCAGCACCTCCTGGCGCTCGTCCTCCTCGCCCAGCGTGGTGAAGTAGACCTTTGCGTGGTCCAGCTCCGGGCTGGTCTGCACCGCGGTGATCGTGGCCAGCCCCACCCGCGGGTCGCGCACCTCGTCGCGCACCAGCAGGGTGATCTCCTGCCGGAGCTGCTCGTTCAGCCGGTCGGTCCGTCGGTACTGCGGCATCTTCAAACCCCAGGGGACAGGGTACAGGGGACTGGGTACAGGGCGGCAACCAGGCTGCACACGCTGTTCCCGTCATCCCCATCGATCGAAAAAAGAAAGGGGGACAGGGAGATGGGGATCCGGAGTCAGCCACGCCACCAGCAGTTGCAGGCTGTCCCCTGTCCCCTGTTCCCTGTCCCCTCGTTCCGTTCAGTAGAATGTCGTGTACGAGTCGAGGATCCGCGCGCGGCCCTCTTCCTCCACCAGCCGGTCTGCCGACTGGAGCACCGACTGCGCGTGCTTGCGGTCGTTGCTCACCACGCAGACCGCGATCTCCGCGCGGCCGTGCGCGTCCTGGTGCGCCGTCTCGGCCGCGGACACGTTGAAGCGCGCGTGCAGCCGGTCCTTGAGCCCCTTCACCACCTGGCGCTTGTCCTTCAGCGACTCGCACCCGGGAAGCATCAGCTCCCAAACCGCAACGCCAACGACCATGGAAGAGTGCTGAGTGCCGAGTGCTGAGTGCGAAGGTCTGCGTGCCGGGTGCCGAGTGCTGTTGCTCCTTGCACTCAGCACTCGGCACTCAGCACTTCCCTACCGCCCTTCCCGCTCCGCGTCGGCGGCGGCCCCGGCCAGCGTCCGCGCCACTTCCTCCACGCGATAGCACTCCAGCACGTCGCCCACCTTCACGTCGTTGAAGTTGCGGATGTTCAGGCCGCACTCGAAGCCCTCGCGGACCTCGCGCGCGTCGTCCTTGAAGCGCTTCAGGCTCTCCAGCTCGCCCTCGTACACCTGCACCGCGTCGCGGATGACGCGGATGCGGCCGCGGCGGTCCAGCACGCCGCTGGTGACCATGCAGCCGGCCACCGTGCCCACGCGCGGCACCTTGAAGAGCTGGCGGACCTGCGCCGTGCCCAGCAGCACCTCGCGCTGCTCGGGCGCCAGCAGCCCCTCCATGGCGCTCTTCACCTCTTCCACCGCCTCGTAGATGATGTTGTACAGGCGGATGTCCACGTCCTCGCGCTCGGCCACCGCCCGCGCCTCGCCCGTGGGGCGCACGTGGAAGCCGACCACGATGGCGTTGGAGGTCGACGCCAGCAGCACGTCGCTCTCGTTGATGGCGCCCACGCCGCGGTGGATCACCTGCACGCGCACCTCGTTGGTCGACAGCTGCTCCAGCGAGTCCGAAAGCGCCTGCACCGAGCCGTCCACGTCGCCCTTGATCACCAGGTTCAGCGTGGCGTTGTCGCCGCGGGCCAGCAGCTTGCCGATGTCGGTCAGCTTCACGCCGCCGCTGCGCAGCCGCATCCGCTTCTCGCGGTCCAGCCGCTGGCGCGTCTGCGCCACGTCGGTCGCGCGCTCGGCGTCCATCACCAGCATCTGGTCGCCCGCCCCGGGCACGCCCGAGAGCCCCAGGATCTGCACGGGGATGGCCGGGCCCGCCGCCTTCACCGGGCGCCCGCGCTCGTCGAGCATGGCGCGCACGCGGCCGTGCTGCAGCCCCACCACCACGTGGTCGCCCACGTGCAGCGTGCCGTTGGTCACCAGCACCGTGGCCACGGGGCCCTTCCCCACGTCCAGCTGCGCCTCGATCACCGTGCCCACCGCCTCGCGGGCCGGGTTGGCGCGCAGCCCGCGGAACTCGGCCTGCAGCAGCACCTTCTCCAGCAGGTCGTCGATCCCGTCGCCCTTCTTGGCCGACACCTCGGCGCTCTGCACGTCGCCGCCGAAGTCCTCGAGCACCACCCCGTGCTGCAGCAGGTCCTGCTTCACCCGCATGGGGTTGGCGTCGGGCAGATCCACCTTGTTGACCGCAACGACGAGCGGCACGCCCGCGTTCCGGGCGTGGCTGATGGCCTCCACCGTCTGCGGCATCACCGAGTCGTCGGCGGCCACGACGAGGATGACCACGTCGGTCACCTCGGCGCCGCGCGCACGCATGGCGGTGAAGGCCGCGTGGCCGGGGGTGTCGAGGAAGGAGATCGCCCGCCCGTCGGGCAGCGCCACGTGGTACGCGCCGATGTGCTGGGTGATGCCGCCCGCCTCGCCCGCGATGACGTTGGTCTTGCGGATGTAGTCCAGCAGCGAGGTCTTGCCGTGGTCCACGTGGCCCATCACCGTGACCACCGGCGGGCGCGGGCGCAGGTCCTCCTCGGCGTCGGGCTCGAGCTCCTCCTCGGTCTCGCCGCCGTACTCCTCCTCGCGGACCGCCTTGAAGCCGAACTCGTCCAGCAGCAGCTCGATCTGGTCGAAGTCCAGCCGCTGGTTGATGGTGACCATCAGCCCCAGGTTCTTGAACGCGGAGCCGATGATCTGCGTGGCCGGCACGTCGATGAGCTCGGCCAGCTCGGCCACGGTCAGGAACTCGTTCACGCGGACGGTGCTGGCCTCCTCGGCGCGGCGCGCCCGCTCGGCCTGCGCCCGCTCCTCGCGGATGGCGCCCATGTCGCGCTGGGGCCCGCGGCGCTTCTTGCGCCCGCCGGACTCCATCGCCGCCATGGTCTTGCGGAAGGTCTGGTCCACCGCCTCCTGGTCGACCCACCCCTTCCCCTTCTTTCCCTTCTTCTTGTCCTTGCGCCCGGCGCCGCCCGCACTGGCGCCGGCACCGGCCGCGGGACGCTGCCCGCCGCCCTGGCCCTGGCCACCGGCGGGGCGGGGCGCGCCGCCCTGCCCGCCCGCGGCCGGGAAGCCGGCGCGCGCCGGCGCCGGCGGCCCGAAGGAGCGCGCCGGGAAGCCATCGGCCCGCGCGGGGCGCGGCGGCTCGCCGGTGCGTGCGGGGCGCGGGGGCTCGCCGCCGCCGCTGCCTTCGCGGCGCGGCTCGCCGGGCGCGCCGGGGCGCGCGGGGCGCACCGACGGCGGCGGCGTGGGGCCGCGGTCGCGCGGGGGCGCGCCGGGCGTGGCCGACGCGGCCGGGCGGAAATCCTCGCCGCGGCGCTCGGGGCGCTTGAACTCGGGGCGCAGCTGCCGCCCGCCGTCGGGGCGCGCAGAGATGGGACCCGCACGCGGCGGCTCGGGGCGCGCGGGCTCCGGACGGGCCGGCTCGGGATGCGCCTCGGCCACCGGCGCGGGGGCCTCGGGCTCGGCGGCCACCGGCTCGGGGGCGGCCGCGGGCTCCGGCGCCGCTTCCTCGGCGGCGGGGGCTGCGGGCGCGGCCTCGGCCACCGGCTCCAGGTCGGCCGGGGGCTCGGAGGTGTCGACGATCACGGTGCCGCCGGTGGGCTCGTGCCCGCCGGTGGTCACCAGCTCGGCGCCGCGCTCGGCCGCGGCCCCGGCGGCCTCGGCCTCCAGCGCCTCGGCCGCGTCGGCGGTGGGCGACGCAGTGCTGTCGCCCTCGGCGCCCGCCTCGGCCTTGCGGCGGCGGCGGCGCGGGGCGCTGGCCACCTCGCCGATCGCCGCTTCCACCGCCTCGCCCACGTCGCGGTGGCCCAGGCGGATCTCGCGCTCGATCCGGGTACGCACGCGCGCCGCATGCTCGTCGGTGATCTCCGACATGTGGCTGCGTACGGGAATGTCCATCTCCCGCAGGAGGTGCACCAAGGCCTCAGCCGGAACGCTCAGCTCCTTGGCGACTTCGAATACACGCATCAGTGAAGCTTTCCTCCGTGACTCGTCAAACCGGATCCCGCGGGTTGTCCAGCGCGGCGGCGAGCTCCAGGGCCCGCCGCGCGAAATTCCTGTCCGTGAAGCCCAGCGCCGAGATGGCGCCCAGCCCCGCCGCCGCGCCGATCTGGGCGCGGGTCAGGCAGGCGGCGTACGGAACGCCGCGCGCCTGGAGAAGCGGGACCAGCTTCTTGCTCTGGGTGGGAGATGTGTCCGTGGCGAGGAGGACGCCCGCGACCTCGCCGTCGCGGACCCCGTGCCGGGTGGCGTCGGTGCCGTGCACGAACGCCCGCGCGCGGGCCGCCAGACCCAGCAGGTCCAGCAGCGCGCGCTCCGGCGTGGGGGCTCCGGCGGGCTCCATGCGGCGAATCAGTCCGGGTACGCCAAGTTCTAGGCCGCGCCGCCGGGTGTCAACCCCTCCGCGCCCGCATCTCCCTCTTCCACACCGCCTTCCACCGCCTCGCCGCCACCCTCGGGTACGGGCTGCGGCTCCGCCTCTTCCTCTTCCACCGTCATCTCCTCGATCAGCTGGGCGATGCGCTCCGCCTCGGCCTGGCCGATCGCCGGGATGCGCATCAGGTCCTCGCGCTCCAGGTCGATGATGTCGTAGAAGGTGTTGTAGCCTGCCGCCTGCAGCGCCGCCAGCGTGGCCGGGGGCAGGTCCAGCTCGCTCACGGGGAAGTCGGCCGACTCCTCGGCGTCGCCGCTGCCGCCGAACAGCGCGCGTTCGGCGCCGTGCTCCAGCCACTCGCGCGAGCCGTACAGGTCCAGCTGCCAGCCGATGAGCTGGCTGGCCAGGCGCACGTTCTGCCCGTTGCGGCCGATGGCCAGCGACAGCTGGTCCTCGTCCACGATGGCCGTCATGGTGCGCGCGTCGTAGTCGCTGATCACCTTGGCCACCTTGGCCGGGGCCAGCGCGCGCTTGGCGAACACCTCGGGGTCCGGGTGCCAGGGCACGATGTCGATGCGCTCGCCGCCCAGCTCCTGCACCACCGCGCGGACGCGCGAGCCCTTGAGGCCCACGCAGGCGCCCACGGGGTCGATCGACTCGTCGCGGCTGCTGACCGCCAGCTTGGTCCGACCGCCCACCTCGCGGGAAACGGCGCGGATGTCCACGATCCCCTGCTGGATCTCGGGAACCTCGAGCTTGAAGAGCGCGGCCACGAAGAGCGGGTCGGCGCGCGAAAGGATGAGGCGCGGGCCCTTGGGCGTCTCCTCCACCTTCTTCAGCACGGCGCGGATGGTCTCGCCCTGGCGGAAGCGCTCGCGCGGGTTCTGCTCCTTCCACGGCACGATGGCGTCGGCCTCGCGGGCGCGGTTGAGGAGGACGACCAGCTTGCCCCGCTCCACCTGCTGCACCTCGCCCGACAGGAGCTCGCCCACGCGGTGCTCGTACTCGTCGCGGATCTTCTGGCGCTCGCCCTCGCGCACGCGCTGCAAAATGCGCTGCTTGGCGGCCATCACCGCGTTGCGCCCGAACTGCGCGAACTCGACCGGCACCTCCATGATGTCGCCGACCTCGAAGTCCGGGTCGTCCCAGCGCGCCTCTTCCAGCGAGATCTGCCGCGACGGGTCCTCGACCTCGGCCACCACCTCGCGCAGCACGGTGATGTTGATGCCGCCGGTGGCCTCGTCGATCTCGATCTCGGCTTCCACGTTGGGGCCGTAGCGCTTGGCCAGCGCGGCCAGGATGCCGTCCTTGATCAGATCGTGCAGCTCGTCGCGGGAGATGGCCTTGTTGGCGGTCATCTCGCGGAACGCCGCCAGGATCTGCGTCGCGTTGTTCATGGCCTCAATCGGGTTTTGATGATCCGCGCGATTGCTCCTGCTTCGCGCCCCACCGGAACACCAGGTTGGCCTTCTCGACCTCGGCCAGCGGGAACTCCACCTCCTCGCCGCCGGCCAGCCTGAGGCCCACCGTTTCCTCGCCTTCGCCGCCCTTCACCCCCAGCAGCTCGCCGTCCAGGCGCCGCGCCTTGCCCGCCAGCGTGCCCCTGCCGCGCACCGACACCGGCTGGCCGGCGAAGCGGGCCCAGTCGCGCGGGCGCACCAGCGGGCGCTCCACGCCGGGCGAGCTGACCTCCAGCACGTAGCGGTCGGACAGGTCCTCGCGGGCGTCGAGCATGGGCTCCAGCGCCCGCGACACGCCGGTGCAGTCGTCCAACGTCACCGAGGGCTGCCCGGGAACCGAGTCGGGCCGGTCGATGTAGACGCGGAGGATGGGCCGGGCGCGGTGCCCCGCCACCTCCAGCTCCACCAGCTCGAAGCCCAGCTCGTCCACCCTGCGCTCGATGTCGGCGGCCAGGCCGCCGTTCAGTGGCTCCGCCATCCGCGCGCGCCGCGAGGTCCGGGGTGAATACGGCAACAAAAAAAGCGGGGGCAACCGCTCCCCACTTCAGAACGACGGTCCGCCCAGGGCGCCCGTCAACCTCCGAACGAAGCCCAAATATAGGCGGATGCACGCGCGGGGGCAACCCTGCGCCCCGCCCGCGCACCCTTGGAGCGTCCGTGGAGGGTAATGCAAGTCTCCGTCCGGCTATGCGGCCGCGGCGGCGGAGCTACCGGAAGAGGTGGACAACGGGGGTGAAGTCCAGGGCGGGGATGGTGTTGGCGAAGCGCCGCGCCTCCGCGACCGTCATGGTGGCGAGCGCCGAATCGGCGAGCTTCTCCTCCCATACGCCGCGAGGCTCCATCTCGTAATCCCGCTTGCCTGCGAAGTTCGTACAGATGCTGGAGATGACGCCCAAGCGCCCGCGCATCCACCCGCAGTTTCGAGCTCTGGAGATGCGTGTAGATGTCGCCGTGCCGGAGCCTGCGCATCGGGATGCCGTGCCGTGCCGGGCCGCGATCGCGGCCCGGACCAGAAGGTAGAGCCCGTAGTATGTGCGCCCGAACGCAGTCCGCACTCGCGCGTTCCGCAGCCGACTCGTCACCGGATTCTGCCCGGTCGACGAGAGCTCATGGGCAAGGTCGAAGAAGTCCGTTGGCGCGAACATCTCTGTGGCTAGGCTTTGGAGAGGAAGTCGATCCAGATCGACATGAATGCCTCGACTCCGATGCACCTTTCGACTTCGCAGTAGAACTCCAGCGTCGTGCTCCCGACGAGCTCCGCGCGCTCGCGTGGGAATCGCACCAGCGCGTGCTGCCGCTCGGGCGTCAGCACGATGTCGGCGTCCCAGCCGACCTTCTCGCTGGCGGCCTGGAAGGCACGGGCAACGCACTCCCAGTCCATCTCCATCCACCGCCCGCCGGCGGGGATGCGGACCTCGTCTTCGGTCAGCTCGTCGATGTCGGCGTGCGTGATTGATACCATTGAGTCCTCGTCCGGATTGAACGTCAGAGGAGGGAGACTACTTCGGTGAAGTCCAGCGCGGGTACTTTCCGCGCCAGGTCGGCCACTCGGGTTGCGTGTACCCGCGCAAGAGCGGGGGTTTCGATCTCCTCCAGCCACGCGGAACCCGGGTCCAATTCGTAATCGGCCTTCTGCCGGAGCGAGTACAGACGCTCCATGTCACGCCCGAGGTTCCGGAGCGCGCCGTGAACGGAAGAGTGCTGCAGCCGGTTGTACAGCGGTCCATGCCGCAGCTGCCTTGACGACAGGCCGTGGCGCTCCATCAGGATGCGCCGGACGATCAGGTACAGTCCGTAGTACATCCGGCCACAGGCGGTCCGCGCGCGCACCGCCGGGCTCACGGCACGGAGTTCTCCACGCGCAAGCTCGTGCGCCATCTCCATGAACTCGGACGGTTCGAACATGAAGATCAGCCTTTGAAGCCGTAGTCAATCCAGATCGACATGAACCTCTCGACGCCGATCTGCTCCTCTACCGCATCGTAGAACGCGTCCATCGTAAGTGCGACCTGATCGCCATGCTCGCGCGGAAACAGGACCAGCGCGTGCTGCCGCTCGGGCGTCAGCACGATGTCGGCGTCCCAGCCGGCCTTCTCGCTGGCGGCCTGGAAGGCACGGGCGACGCAGTCCCAGTCCATCTCCATCCACCGGCCGCCGGCGGGGATGCGGACCTCGTCCTCCGTCAGCTCATCGATGTCCGCGTGCGTGATCGATACCATCGCGTCCTCGTCCAGGAACACTGAAAAGCCGCTCGGATCCGTTGCGACCGCTGATGCGGTGCCTCAGAACAGATGGACCACGGGAGTGAGGTCGAGGTGCGGAATCCTCGGCACCCACGCGAGAGCACGAGCCGCAAGGATCTGCGCATTCTCGAAGTCTTCGAGCTGCTTCAGAACCGCGGGAGGTGGCGCAAGGTCGTAGTCCGCCGTCCGGCGCAGATTGTAGAGCCGCTGCATCTCGCGCCCCAGAACCCGAGCCTCGTTCGCGAGACGGGAGTTCTGGAGGTGCGTGTAAATCTTGCCGTGGTCGATCCTGCGGCTCGGCAGGCGATGGCGGCGGAGGAGCACCTCCCGCACGGAGAGGAACAGCCCGTAGTACAGCCGGCCATACGCGTTCCGAATCCGCGCCTCTCGCGCTTGCGCCTGCAATCCGGCGGCATCGCGAGCGAGCTCCTGCCCGAGCTGAACGAAGCGGAGAGGCTCAAACATCGTAGAGCCGCTTCGAACCGAAATCGATCCAGATCGACATGAAGCGCTCGGCTCCGATCTGCTCCTCCACAAGGCGGTAGAACGCGTCCGTCGTTGCGGCGAGAAGGTCGACCTGCCCGGACGGGAACAGCACCAGCGCGTGCTGCCGCTCAGGCGTCAACCGGATCTCCACGTCCCAACCCAGCTGCTCTGCCGCGCCGTCGAACGCACGGGCGACGCACTCCCAGTCCATCCCCATCCACCGCCCGCCGGCGGGGATGCGGACTTCGTCGTCGGTGAGCTCGTCGATGTCGGCGTGCGTGATCGATACCATGTCACCCCTCGTGGGAACGGTGCGTGGCTGATCCCTGAATCTAACCCGTCTCCGGACGTGCCCTACAGAGTTCCGTACAAAGCGGCCACCGGCGGGACACATTGCCGCAACGTGTCGCGTCAATCCTCCACCGAGGCGCGGCGGAGGCTGGGGTCGGAGGATTCGGCGTCTTCGCCGGAGGGGGAGTAGTAGCGGCGGAGCTGGGCGGCCACGCCGTCGAGGTCGGGGAAGAGCTTGCGCTCGTCCAGCGCGCACAGGTCCAGCTGGTCGCGCAGGTAGTTCACCCGCTCCTTCGGGATCAGGTAGCGCGTGAGGGCGCAGGCCAGCCCCTCGTCGCGCAGCGTCTGCTCGAACGAGCGGGTCTTGTCGGTGCAGATGGTGAAGGTGGCCGCCTGCGCGATGATGCGGTCGTCCAGCGCGGGCGGGTCGAGCATGCAGATGAACCGCGCCCGGTCGTCCACGTGCGGCCGCCCCATCAGCTCGCCGAGCGAGCGGATGCCGCGGGCGTGCAGCATGGCGTCCAGGTCCTGCACCAGGAACGCGAACGGCGGCAGCTCGAAGTGCTCGTGCACGTGCCGCCAGTTCAGCCGCCACACCACCTTGTCGGTGTCCGCCGGCCCCGCCAGCGTGGCGAAGTGCGCGGCGATGAGCGGCGAGTAGCTCCAGTCCAGCAGCCGCGTGGGCACGCCGTGGTGCTGCGCGGCCACCAGCAGCTCCCACTCGTTGGCCGGCTGCGTGGCCAGGAACGGGCGCGAATAGCGGATGAAGTTGCGGAGGATGTGCTCCTCCAGGTGCGCCTTGGTATGCGGCGGGTTCGTGCCGCCCAGCCGGTCCAGGCTGGTGAGCAGCGGCCACTCGGCGTGCCCGGAGCCGCGGTACACCGAGGTGTCGCGGATCCGGCCGCTCGCCGGGTCGTGCTCGTCGGGCGTCACCAGGTCCAGCAGCTGCCCCAGGCTCTCGACCCGGATCTCCTCGATATCGTCGAATCCCTTCGTCGCCATGCTCCGTCCATCGGTGCGGGAAGGAGATGGGGAATCGAAAGATCCGTTCCGGCGGAGAAGCAAAAAAGCGTGCGGCCCCGGGAAGGGCCGCACGCGATGTGGCGAGGGAAGGATTACGCCGCGTCCTTGCGGCGTGCCTCAATCACGCTCGCGAGCGCGCGCAGTGCCTGATTCACGGCGATAGAATCGGGAAAGATCTTCGCGAGATCCGCATCGATCTTCACGATGTTCACACCCTCGGCGTACCGGGCCGCGTACTTCCCGCGCTCCGCCTTTCTGAAGTCCTCCGCCGTGAAATCGTATTCGTCACGCATCGTAGCTCCAGTGTCAGAGACTGTTTTCGTACTCCCGTGCTTCCCGCCGAGTCAGTTTGCGTGCGGTGATGATCTGCATCGCGTCGGCGGTTTCCGTAAAGCACACCGTGAGCAGCCGGCCGGCATTGGAACGCCCGAACAGCAGAAGCCGGATCTCGTACGTCGAGTGGTCCGGGTCGTCGATAACCCGAGAGAGAGGATCGCCAAATACACTCGTGGCCTCCTCGAAAGAGACGCCGTGCTTCGCAAGGTTCTCCTGGGCCTTCTCCGGATCCCATTCGAATGTCAATGGCATCCGCCAAAACTACGCCGGGGATGCGACACTTCCAAGGCCCCTGATCGGCGGTCACCGCAAGCTACTGGCGCGGACGGACTGGCCCTGGTGCCAGGCGACGAGCAGGCCGCGCGGCCCCGCCGCCAGCGCGGGGGAGCGGCCGGCAGGCTCGCGCGCGACCACGTGCGGCGTGCCATCGTCCAGGCGGGCGAGGGTGACGCGGCCCTCCTGCTCGCGGCGGTCGTCCCACATCGCCCAGAGGTGATCGCCATCCGCGGCGAGCGCGACCTGCGAGGGGGGGACCCACGCGCCGGTGAGCAGCGCGGCGGCGGCGCCGAAGGTGCGGCCGCCGTCCGCCGACGAGGCGTACCACAGCCCCTGCCGGCCCTCCTTCCCCGTGTACCAGGCCACATGCAGACGGCCGCGCGCGTCCACGGCGACGGACGGGCCGGCGTGCGGGCAGCCGGGGAACACCCAGCCGTCCGCGTGCACCCGCACCGGCGCCGCGAAGGCCGACGCGCCGGGGGCAAGGCGGGCGACCACCACGTCGCGCACGTCGCCCGCGTACACCTTGCGCCAGGCCACGTAGACGGAGCCGTCCGGCGCGGTGGCGAGCGAGGTCCGGCAGCAGGGGCAGACGTTGCCGTCCACCACCATGCTCGGCCCGAACGTCTTCCCGCCGTCCGTGGACTTCGCCACGCGGATCTCGGAGCCGGGGAGCGTGGGGTCCTCGGCCATGCCGCCGTGGCCGTGCATCCCCATCGTCGAATCGCCCTGCGGCTTCGCGGCGGCGGGCGCGGGATGCGGGTGGCGGCGGGCGCGCTCGGCGTCGCGGACGCGCGAGTCCAGCCACGCGACCCACACCGTGCCGTCCTTCCCGACGACGATGTTGTGGAAGGTGTGGGACGACGGCGGGCCGGCCGCATCGTCGTTCACCGTCACCGCGGGCGCGAAGGTGCGGCCGCCGTCCGAGGAGCGGGCGAAGCGCAGGTCGCTCGCGGGGAAGCGGCGGCCGGGGATGGCGCGGTTGTTTTGCCAGACCACATAGACGCCGCCGTCCGGCGCCACGGCCACCTGCGCCGGCGCCTGCTCGTGCGGCGCCGCGTCGCCCAGGCGGTCGTTCACGCGCACGGGCGCGGCGAACGCATCGCCGTCCGCGCGGGCGAGCCAGACGTCGGACGCGCCTCCCGACGTCGCGATCCAGGCGACGTAGCGGGCGCCGCGCGCGTCCGCCGCGGCGGTGGGGTTCGACGCGTTCGCCGCCGCGAGCGTGGCCGCGGGGGCCAGCGCGGAGCCGGAGCGGGCCATCGTCGTGGCGGCCGCGGCGGCCACGGCGGCGGCGAGCGCCGCCACTCCGCCCATCATCGCGCGATTCTTCTTCATCCCCATTCTCCCTTTCAGCGCTGGCCCACGCGGTACTGCACGCCCAGGTACATCGACCGCGGCATCCCCGGCGCGAACTCGTCGCCGCGGGCGGCGGTGTACTGCGCGGCCTCGGCATAGCGCCGGTCCAGCACGTTGTTCATCCGCCCCACCAGCTCCACCTGGCGCGCGACGGGTACGGTGGCGTGCAGGTTCAGCAGCGCGTGCCCGGGGTAGCGGTGGGTGTTGTCCGCGTCCATCCAGTAGCCGCCGATGCGCTGCCACTCGGCCGAGAAGCGCGCGTCCGCCAGCGAGTACCCCAGCCGCGCGTCGAAGATGGTGCGCGGCGCGCTCTCCATCTCCTTCCCCGCGTAGTCCAGCCCCGCGCGGGGCGACCACTCCTCGTAGCGGTGCAGCGCGCGGCTCCAGCTCACGTCCGCCCGGAAGCCGGCGGGAAGGCGGATGCCGAGCCCCGCCTCGACGCCGCGGTGCAGCGTCTTTCCGGCGTTCACCGTCTCGCGCGTGCCGTCGGGGTTCACGAGCGTGAGGATGTCGTCGGTCATCGTCATCGTGTACGCGCTCAGCTGGTAGCCCACGCGCCCCAGCACCTCGCCGCGCGCGCCGCCCTCCCAGCTCACCGCCTCGACCGGCTTCAGGCCCACCGTGTTGTCGGCCTGCCCCTGCCGGAAGAGCTGCCCCTCGCTGGGCGAGCGGAAGCCCGTGGTGTAGCTGGCGAAGACGGCCAGGCCGCGGCCGGCTTCGTACGTCGCCCCGAGCTTGGGGGAGAGATGCGTGTAGTCGACGGAGGCGTCGGCCGGGCGGCGGTACTTGCCGGTGGCGACGGCGTCGAGGTGGTTGTCGTAGCGGAAGCCGATCCGGTCCAGCCGCACGCCGCCGGTGAAGTGCAGCCGCTCGGTGGCCGCCGCCTCGGCCTGCAGGTACGGACTGACGCCGCGGAAAGTCACGTCGTAGTCGTAGACGCGCGCCACCTTCTCGTAGGTGGTGAACACCTGCCCGTTGCGGGTGGGCTGGATCAGGTCCTCCACCCGGCCGCCCGGGCTGTAGTCCACGTCCACGCCGCCGATCAGCCGCGTGCGCAGCGCGTCGACGTCCACACGGTACTTGGCCAGCACGCCGAAGGAGTGGTGGCCGGTGGAGTACACGGTGGGGTCGTACGTCAGGCTCCAGTTGGGGAGCAGGTCCATCGAGTTGTCGCGGAAGAAGGGGATGATGCTCAGCAGCGTCCCCCGCCCCGGCCGCTCGTAGTCTGCCGACAGCCGCAGCGCGCTCACGCGGCGGAAGGAGATCGGCGTGTAGTTCAGCGTGGGGTTCGCCGCGTAGTCGGCCGACAGCAGCGTGGACGCGCCCGCGGTCTGCTGGTCGATGTGGCTCACCGCCAGCACCGTCTTCAGCGACGCGCCGCCGGCCAGCTGCCGGTCCCACCGCAGCGTCCCGCTCTGCCGCGTGTAGTCGGTCCCCTCGCGCCAGCCGCTGGTGCGCGTGACGTTCACGTCGGCGCGGAAGCCGTCGTGGCCGCGCGTTCCCGTCGCGCCCAGCAGAAGCCGGCCCCACCCGTACGCGCCGCCCTCGCCGTACGCCTCGAAGCCGGAGTGCTGGCCCGGCGCGCGCGTCTCCACGTTCACCACCCCGCCGATCGCGTCGCTGCCGTAGAGAGCGCTGGACGGCCCCTTCAGCACCTCGATGCGGTCCGCCGCGGGAATGTTCACCTCGTACAGCGCGTTGTGGTTGAAGAAGCCCGTCGAGCGCGTGGGGACGCCGTCTTCCAGGTAGAGGTAGACGGGGTTCGTGGTGTTCGGCTGGCGGATGGAGGTGGTGTGCCCCTCGCCGCCGGTGACGCTCACCCACACGCCGGGAACCTGGCTCATCACCTCGGACGGGTGCGTGGGGCGCTGCTCGCGAAGCTGCGCGGAAGAGACGACGCCCACCGTGGCCGGCGTCTCGCCCAGCCGCTGGACCTCGCGCGTGGTGCTGACCACGATGGAGGGGAGGACGGTGCTCTCGTCGCGCATCGCCAGGTCGGCGCGCGCGGTCTGCCCCTCGGCGATGGAGATGGGCTGCGTCGCGGCCGCCAGCCCCAGCCGGGTGGCGACCAGCGTGTGCGACCCGGCGGCGACGCGGGCGATGCGGAAGTGCCCCGCCCCGTCGGTCACGACCGGCGCCGCGCCGTCCACGGCGATGCGCACGCCGGCCAGCGGCGCGCCGCCCGCATGCGCGGTCACGGTGCCCTCGACGGAGCCGGCGCCCTGCGCGAGCGCGGGACGGGCGAGCAGGGAGATGGCGAGCGCGGCGAGTGCGGCCACCGCGCGGCGGAAACGGAGTACGGACGAAGCTGGGACGGACACGCTTCACCTCGGCTGATCCAGGTGTGTACGTGCACGCGGCGCCCCGGGCGATGGTACCCGTGGCCTTCCCGCGTGCCGCGATGTCTGGGGGTTCAGCCGAGCAGGGGAGGACCCTGGCCGTACGGAAGGAAGAAGGGGACGAGCCGGGGGATGATGGTGCCCGCGTCCGGCACCATCTCCGCCGCGACCGACGCCGGGGCGACGCGGACGGCCGCCTCGGCGGTGGCGGGGAGCGCGCCGCCGGTAGCGGACGGGCAGGTGCCCTGGCAGGTGCACGCGTGTCGGTCGCCGTGCTCGGGCGCGGGGGCGTCGTGCTGGGCCGCGTGGTGGCCCGCGTGCGCTGCTCCGTGCGCCACCGCTCCGTGCGCCACCGCGTCGTGGTGCGGACACGCGTGCATGCCCAGCGCTTCCCCTGTCCACGTGAACAGGAAGAGCGCCACGGCCAGCAGGGCCGTAAGGCGTTGCGCGAAGGTGCGCTGCACGGGCGGGAACACGGTCGCTTTCACGCGGCGGAAGATGGCCCTCGTGAGGTCCGGACGAAATCAGGCAACAGGAGATGCGCGTCGCGGGGAGATTCCCCACGCCAGCGTCGATGGCAGTACGCATGCCGCGCGGCGATGGTTCCGCATCACCGCGCGCGACGGATTGAAGATGTCCGAAAACACGAGCGCGCGCCAGCGTTTCTGCCGCGGTGCGCGCATCTGGGGACGATCTCCGTCGCACCGGGAGATGACCGGATCCTGTGCATCCTTACCTCGATGTGCACCGATCCGCTCCACCTCTACCCGTCTTCCCTGATCCCCATCACCCCCATCTGCCGCCCCGCCGAGCCGCCGCGGTGCGAGAAGAAGTCCGGCGGCCCGCAGCGCGTGCAGTGCGTGGAAACGGTGATCCGCTCCGCCCGCACCCCCGCGGCCAGCGCGCGCTCCGCGATGGCCGCGCGCACGTCGATGTTCGCGCGCCCCGGCGGCGGCTCGCGATGGGGGTGAATGGCGGCGTGCACCTCCGGCCCCACCTCGTAGCACGCGCCGCAGATCGCCGGGCCGCAGTGCAGCCACAAATCGGTGGGGGATGATGAGCCGAGGCGCGCGAGCAGCTCGATCGCGCGCTCGCCGATCCCCTGCGCGGTGCCGCGCCAGCCGCTGTGCACCATCGCGATGCGGCGATGCTGGGGATCGACGACGAAGACGGGGACGCAGTCCGCCACGCCGGCGCTCAGCAGCAGCCCGGCGCGCTCCGTGGCGTGCCCATCGTAGCCGTGCATCACCGAGATCCCCGGCGCGCCACGCTCGGCGTGGACGTAGATCTCCGCGCCGTGCACCTGCCGCGAATGCACGGCGGTCGCCATCCCGGTCGCGGCGGCCATCGCGCGCCAGCGGTCCAGCACCTTCCCCACCGGCTGCGCGCCGGAGAGGCCCAGGTCGAACGGCTCGTCGCCGCTCCCCCGCCCCGTGGTCCCCTGCACCAGCCAGGGGAAGCGCTCCGCCCACTCGGGCTGGATCCAGAGCGGGATGTCACCCGGGCGCAGCGTCTCCGCGACCCCGCGCGCGGCGGCGTGCACGGCCTCCGTCACGCGCCCGCCCCCTCGTCCGGCGGGCCGGAGCCGGCCTCCAGGAAGCGGACGTGCCCGCCGCCGCCGTCCAGCCGGTCCAGGCGGCGGCGCAGCTCCTCGACCTCGGCGCGGAGCGCGTCGAACTCGCGGCGCGGAACCACGTCCAGCCGCTCGCGCACGTCGCCGATCACGCCCTGCGCCCGGTCCAGCGCGCCGCTCAGGGCGCCCTTCGCGCGCTCGGGGCTCAGGTCGTTGGATTCGACGGCCTCGTTGATCGTCTCCTCGATGGCCTCCTTGAAGGCCGTCAGGATCCCGATCCCCGCGCGGATCCCCTCGCCGATGCCGGCGGGGCGCGGCGCCCTGGGCTGTTCGTCGCTCATTGGATGCTCGGCGATGGAGATGATCGGCGGTCGGAGATGACCGATGCGAAAGCGGCGGCGGTGCGTCACCGCCGCATCCAGCCCTCACCCGGCTCGCCCAGGCTCGCCACCCTCTCCCCATAACCGGAGAGGGTTGGGTGCGAGAATGTCCGTGCGCCGCGGCGATGCCGGACAGCGAGTCCGCGAAGGCGGACTTCGGGCCGTTGTTGCCGCGGTTTCAACCGCCGGGAGAATGCCGGGTGAGAGCCGGGGAGCGCCGGGTGGCCCCCCCGACCTCAGGTCCGCGAATCCATCTTCTGGATGTCGGCCCCCAGCGCGCGCAGGCGCTCGTCGATGCGCTCGTAGCCGCGCTCGATCTGGCCGATGTTGAAGATCTCGCTCTGCCCCTCGGCGCCCAGCGCGGCGATCAGCAGCGCCATCCCCGCGCGGATGTCGGGGCTCTCCACCAGGCCGCCGCGCAGCTTGCTCGGGCCGATCACCAGCACCCGGTGCGGATCGCAGAGCACCAGCCGCGCGCCCATGGCGATGAGCTTGTCGGCGAAGAACATCCGCGACTCGAACATCTTCTCGTGGATCAGGATGTTCCCCTCGCACTGGGTGGCCGTCACCAGCGCGATGGAGGTGCAGTCCGCGGGAAACGCCGGCCACGGCCCGTCGTCGACCTTGGGGATGTGCCCGCCGATGTCGGCGTGGACCCTCATTTCCTGGTTGCCGGGGATGTACAGGTCCTGCCCGCGGATCTCCACCGTCACCCCCAGCCGCTCGAAGCCGATCAGCGTGCTGTCCAGGTGCTCCGGCGCCGCGTCCAGGATGGTCAGCTCCGAGCGCGTGACCGCCGCCAGCCCGATGAAGCTGCCCACCTCGATGTGGTCCGAGGTGATGCGGAAGCGGCCGCCGCGCAGCTTCTCGGCGCCCTGGATGTGCAGCGTGCCGGTGCCGATCCCCTCGATGGGCGCGCCCATCCCCACCAGCATGTGGCACAGGTCCTGGACGTGCGGCTCGGCGGCGGCGTTGCGGATGCGCGTGGTGCCGCGCGCCAGCGCCGCGGCCATCACCGCGTTCTCGGTTCCCGTCACGCTGGGCTCGTCCAGGAACATGTCGCCGCCCACCAGCCCGTCGCTCTTCACGCGGAAGCTCTTCGCGTCGTGCTCGAAGCGCGCGCCCAGCTTCTGGAAGGCCAGGAAGTGCGTGTCCACGCGGCGGCGGCCGATCACGTCGCCACCCGGCGGGGGCAGGTTCATCCCCCCGGTGCGCGCCAGCATGGGCCCGGCCAGCAGGATCGAGGCGCGGATGCGCGCGGCGGCCTCGGCGTCGAGCTGCGTGTGCCCCACGTCGGCGGCGCGCACGCGCACCTCGTTGTCGCCCACCCACTCGGTCTCGGCGCCCAGCGCCTCCAGCAGGTCCAGCAGCGTCAGCACGTCGCGGATCCGCGGGACGTTCTCCAGGAACACGTCCTCTTCGGTCAGCAGCGTGGCGGCCAGCATGGGCAGGGCCGCGTTCTTGTTCCCGGCCGGGCGAATCGACCCTTTCAGGCGCTTCCCCCCCTGGACTACGAACTTGGGCAACTCGGGTCTCCGGACCTGAACGTGGGAGCGCACGGCGTCTCCGGGGGGTCCGGAGTCGGCGTGCGCCGGGCTTTCGTGGAGCGGGCGGGCAGGGCGCAAGAGTCGTGCGCGGCACCCTTCCCGGGCTCCCCGTCCCGCGCGGGGGACGGGCAACCTAGCGTGGCGGCCGGGCGGACGCAAAAGCGCACGGGAACGCAGGCGGCGCCTTGACTTTGCTTGACACGCCGCTCGCGCCGGGCGTAAGATGGCTCGTCTCCCGCACCCCGGACATCGAGGCCGCTCCAGGCCTCCCGAACCGCGCCGCGCCTTGCGTTTACGCGACCTCTCCAACTCTCCCGGAGCAGCGTCTGGAGATTCGAAGCGGGAGATGGAGATCGGTCCGGCGCGGGGGATCGGGAGAGGGTGATGGACGGCTTCCGGGCGGAGCGGCTGCGGCTGCGGATCGAGCAGTTCGCGCCAGCGCTGGGGGATGCGGAGGCGAACCTCGCGCGCATCGCCCGCGCGCAGGCGGACGCGGCGGCGGAGGGCGTCGACCTCGTCGTCACCCCCGAGCTTTCGGTGACTGGATACGACGTGCGCGACCGGGTGCACGCGCTCGCCGTCCCCGAGGGCGACGTGCCGTATCCCGGTCTCGCCGACGGGCCGGACGTGATCGTCGGCGGGATCGAGCGCGACGCGGCGTTCGTGCCCTTCAACGCGGCCCTGCACCTGCGCGGCGGGCGCGTGCTCCATCGCCACCGCAAGGTGTATCTCCCCACGTACGGGATGTTCGACGAGGGGCGATGGTTCGGCCGCGGCGACCGCGCGCGGGCCTACGACGCGGGCGGCGGATGGCGCATGGGTGTGCTGGTCTGCGAGGACCTGTGGCACCCCGCGCTGATGTACCTCCTCGCGGCGGACGGCGCGCACCTCGTCGTCGTGCAGGCCGCTGCGGCCGGGCGCGGAAGCTGGGCCGGCGGCGAGGGCGGCGGGCGGTTCGCGAGCTGGCCCGCGTGGGAGCACCTGGCGCGCGCCGCGGCGGTCGCGTACGGCATCTACGTGGTCGTCGCCAACCGCGTGGGGACGGAGGGCCCGTGCGTCTACGCCGGCGGCTCGATGGTCGCCGGCCCCGGCGGCGACATCCTGGCGCGCGGCGACGACCTGGCCGAGGACCGCGTCACGGCCGACCTCTCGCTCGACGCGGTCGCCCGCGCGCGGCGGCCGTACGCCCACGCCCGCGACGACGACCCGCGCCTCGTCCACGCGGAGCTGGCGCGCATCATCGGGGAGCGGGGATGACGGACCTGCGCGAGCCCCGCATCGCCGCGATCGCCGGCGCGGTCGCGCGGCAGGCGCTGGCGGACCGCGGCGCCAGCCGCATCGCCCTGCTGGACGACGGCGGGCCGGAGGCGGAGCTGGCCGCGCGGATGCTCGTCTCCACCCTCGGCGCGGACGCCGTGCTCCGCATCACGGTGGCGGACGGGGAGATGGAATCCGTCTTGCACCTCGCGCCGGAGGTTTCCCGCGAGCAGTGGGCGGAGGAGATGCGGCGGATGCGGGCGCGGCTGGCGGTGGACGCCATCGCCGCGCACCCGGCGAACAAGACGGCGCTTCTGCTGGGCGGAGAGCTGCCGCCCGAGCCGCTCCTCCCGCTGGGCGACCTGTGGGCCAGCGAGGTCGCGGCGCTCGCGGGGCGCTGGTCCGCGCCGGAGCCCGTCCGCCGCATCGCGGAAGCCGCCGGAGGAATCGAAGCGCTGGACGCCGCGCTCCGCGGATCCATCGACACGCGTGATCCCGCGGCGCTGGACGCCCTATCATCCGACGCCGCCAGCGCGGTGCGGCGCGCGCTAGCGGCGGGGCGGCCGTCGCGGCTCCATCCGCGCATCGTGCCCAAGATCGGCGCACGCACGCTGGGCGTGGATCTGTTCGACTGAGAAAGAAAGTCCTGAGTCCTGAGTCCTGAGTCCCAAGTCCTAAGTGAAAAAGGGACGGGTGACCGATGGCCGCGGACTCAGCACTCGGCACTCAGCACTTAGGACTTAGCACTTAGGACTTACAACCTGACCCGGGACCACGGTTTGACGATCCTCCTCTTCCAGGCCCAGGCCGTGCACGACACGGTGTTCGTGGTCCAGCAGAAGCCCGGCTGGCAGCACTGGGTCGAGGCCTTCGCGGCCATCGCCCAGATCGTGCTGGCCATCGCCCTGCTCGCCGTGGGCCTCGGCGTTCTCTTCGCCGCCATGAAGGTGAAGGCGCTGATGAAGAAGGTGGAGGAGCAGGGGCAGAAGCTGCGCGTGGACCTGGCCCCCGCCATCCACAACGTGACCGCGGTGACGGAGAACGTGAACTTCGTCAGCAAGACGGTGCGCAAGGACGCGGAAAAGCTGTCGCGGAGCGTCACCGCCGCGACCGACAAATTGAAGACCGCGGCGGAGATGGCGCAGCAGCGCGTGGGCGAGTTCAACGCGCTGATCGGCGTGGTGCAGGAAGAGGCCGAGGCGCTGTTCATCGGCGGCGCGTCGGCCATCCGCGGCATGCAGGCGGGCGCCGACACCTTCCGCCGCTTCCAGACCGGCGAGCTGGAGTACCTGGGCGACGTCTACCTGGACGAGGACGACGAGTACGGCGCGGAGGAGGACGACGACGGGTTCAGCCTGGACGGCGCCGAAGGGGAGGACGGGGACGACGAGGGGGACGAGATCCGGAGCGGGCCCGGGCGCCCCGGCCGGCGCGGCTAGAGGACGAGCGCGGAGACACCGAGGAGCATACATGGCACGACGCGACACCACCGAGTTCCTGGCCGCCTTCGCCGTGGGCACGGCGCTGGGGATCGGCGCCACGCTGCTGCTGCGGCCGTCGCGGCCGACGACGGCCAAGGAGCGGCTGCTGCGCGAGCTGAAGCCGTACCGCAGGAAGATGCGGCGCGGCGCGGGGCAGATGGCGCGCGGGCTGCGCCAGACCCGCCGCGCCACCGGCGAGGTGGCCGACGACGCCATCGACGCCGGCCGCGAGCTGCTGGGCGAGTTCCGCGATGAGGTGCGCCGCATCCTCTCCGAGGCGCGCGAGGAGATGGAGCAGGCGCTGGAGGAGCGGCGCAAGGGCGAGCGGCGGTCCACCGAGCGCCGCAAGCACGAGCGGCGGCACCGCGCGGGCGGGCTGCGCTTCGGGCGGAGCGCGGACGAGCAATGAAGCGCACCGCGGGCGGCCTGCTGGTGGTCGCCGGAGTCGCGCTGCTGCTGGTGGCGCTCACCCCGGGGCACGCGTACGCCTGGGGCCCGGCCACGCACGCCTACCTCAGCTGGCAGATGCTGCAGCAGCTGGAGCTGCTCCCCCAGGCCATCCGCACCATCCTGGCGGCGTATCCGTACGACTTCGTGTACGGCTCGCTGGCGGCCGACATCTCGCTGGCCAAGAAGTACGTGCCCGAGGGGCGCCACTGCCACCACTGGCACGTGGGCGAGGAGATCGAGCAGGCCGCCGCCAGCGAGCGGCTGAAGGCGGTGGGGATCGGGTATCTCACGCACCTGGCCGCCGACACCATCGCGCACAACTTCTACGTCCCCCGGCAGCTGCTGCTGACCTCGTCCACCAAGGGGCTGGGCCACTCGTACTGGGAAGCGCGCATGGACCGCCACGTGGGCGAGTTCTACATGCGCCTGGCGCGCGAGGCCGTCACCCAGCACGACCACTCGCAGGCCGACGCGCTGTTCGACGAGGTGCTGAGCGGCACGCTGTTCTCGTTCCGCACCAACCGCCGCATCTTCCGCGGGCTGATCCGGTTCCAGGACAACGACCGCTGGCAGAACATCTTCGGCACGCTCATCACCATGAGCCGGTGGGACCTGACGGACGACACGGTGCACCAGTACGTGGTCCGCTCGTTCGACTACATCGTGGACTACCTGCAGCGCCGCGGCGAGGCGCTGCCGCGCGCGCTGGATCCCATCGGCGAGCGCAACCTGGAGCTCAGCAAGAAGGTGCGGCGGATGGCGCTGCAGGACGGCGCGTCGGAGCGGCCGGAGCTGCTGCACGAGATGGCCGACGAGTTCTTCCCCCTCCCCGACATCCCCTTCGGCCACCTGCTCGAAACGCCGCACACGAACGGCGACGGCAAGCCGTAGCGAGGGCCACGTCCGCAACCGTCGGGGCATGAAAACCGGCCGCGTGAGCGATCACGCGGCCGGTTCTTCTTTCACCGTATCGCGACCCGTTTGCGGCACCTGCGGGACAAGTGTACGACCGCTGGCCGCTATCGCTCGGAAGCTTGATCGATACAAAGTCGGCATTGAGATTTCGTCGCCCGATGCTCGCGACTTGCACACAGAGTGGCTTGGAGGATTCTAATGAGCGCCGTTGCACCTGTCGTAGAGGAAGACGTCGAGACTGCAAAGCTCGAAGCGCTTCGCCGCGATGTGCAGGTTGCGATCGATCAATACGAGCGCGGCGAGTACTCACATGCCGAGGAGGTGTTCGCGCGGCTCCATGCGAAGCTCGCGCGAAGTTCCGCCTCCAAGATCTGAACGTGATCCATCCCAAACGAGCCGGCCGCGTGAGCGATCACGCGGCCGGTTCATTTTGCATCCGCCTCGCGACCCGTTCGCGGCACCCACGGGACAAGTGTACGACCGCTGGCCGCTATCGCTCGGAAGCTTGATCGGTACGAAGTCGACAATGAGATTTCGTCGCCCGAGGCGCGCGACTGGCCCGGCTTCCACACCGATGTGGTTGGCGACTTGCACACAGAGTAGCTTGGAGGATTCTGATGAGCGCCGTTGCACCCGTGGTAGAGCCGAGGCCCCCGATGAGCCTGAACATCCCCCCCGAGTTCGAGCGCGCCGTGCTGGAGCGCGTCGCCTCGGGCGCCTACGAGAGCACGGAGGACGTGCTGAAGGCGTGCCTGGAGGCGCTCGAACTGCTGGAAGCGGATATGGCGGAGGAGAATGAATGGCTGCGGCGCGAAGTCCAGATCGGGATCGATGAAGCGGACCGCGGCGAGCTCATTCCTCGCGACGAAGCGATCGCCTCGATGCGCGCGGAGTTGAAGCGGAGGATCGCCCGCTGAGTGGCTACTCCCTCACCCGGACCGCTCGGCGGGAGGCGCTCGACGCTGCGGCCTTCATCGAGAAGAATACCGGAGATGCCGCCGCTGCGGAGTCCCTGCTGGAGCAGTTTCTCACCACCTTCGATCTGATCGCTTCGATGCCCGGAATGGGCACTCCGAGGCCGGGTTTCGGTCGAGGGATGAGAAGCCACCTGATGGGCAGCTACATCATCTTCCATCGCCCGCACCGCCATTACGTGGAGGTGATGCGCGTTCTCCACCAGCGTCAGAGTGCCCAGCGCGCATTCTCCAGGAAACGCCGGAAGATCACGCTGACGCCGGAGTTTGAAGACGCGGTTTGGGATCGGATGGATTCTGGCGACTACGCCACCACCGACGAGGTGTTGCAAGCCTGCCTGGGGGCGCTCGAACTGGTCGAAACAGGGAATGATTACGAATGGCTGGAGCGTGCAACCCGGGCTGGGCTGGAAAGGGACCGCGGGCAAGAAATACCCGGCGAGCAGGCGATCGAGATGACTCGTGCGGAGTTGCGCCGAAAGTTCCGTCGCTGACATGAGCCGCCGCAGGGCAAGTGAAACCGGCCGCGTGAGCGATCATGCGGCCGGCTCGTTTTGCGCCGCATCGCGGCCCGTTCGCGGCACCGATGGGACAAGTGTGCGACCGCTGGCCGCTATCGGACGGAAGCTTGATCGATACACAGTCGACAGTGAGATTCCGTCGCCCGAGGTTCGCGGCTGCCCCCGCTTTCGTGCCCGATGTGGTTGGCGACTTGCACACAGAGTAGCTTGGAGGATTCTGATGAGCGCCGTTGCACCCGTCGTAGAACCGAGGCCCCCGATGAGCCTGAACATTCCCCCCGAATTCGAGCGCGCCGTGCTGGAGCGCGTCGCCTCGGGCGCCTACGAGAGCACGGAGGACGTGCTGAAGGCGTGCCTGGAAGCGCTGACTCTGCTCGAAGCGGACCTCGCGGAGGACCACGAATGGCTCAAGCGCGAGATCCAGGTCGGAATCGACGAGGCGGAGCGAGGTGAGTTGATCCCCGGCGAGCAGGCGTTTGCCATGGCCCGCGCGGAACTGCGGCGGAGGATGGGCCTCTGAGCCGGTACATCGTGGCGGCGTCCGCGCAGCATGAAGTCGTCGAGGCGGCCCGATATGTATCTCAGAGATCCAACAACGTCGCGGTCGGCGACGCCCTGCTGGAGCGTTTCTACGACTCCTTCGCCCTGATCGCCGCGACGCCACGCCTTGGAACGCGGCGACCGGAGTTCGGGCGCGGGCTCAGGAGTCATTCGGTGGGAAACCACCTCGTGTTCTATCGTCCTCATCGGGATCACGTCGAGATCACCCGCGTCATCCACCAGCGCCAGGATCTCCGCCGGGCATTCGCGAGGAAGCAGCGCAGGGTCGCCCTCACGCCAGACTTCGAGCAGTTCGTCTGGGCACGCGTCGACGCGGGCCAGTACGCCACGGCGGAAGCCGTTCTGACTGCTTGCATGGAAGCGCTGGTCGAGCGGGAGGTCGTGGCCCACGACTTCGAGTTGTGGCGAGCGCAGGTGAAGCTCGCCGAGGAGCAGTTCGAGCGGGCCGGGGATTCGGACAGGGACGGTGCGTCTGCACGCGTGCGCGAACGGTTCCGCAGCCGCAAACAGCCGCCCGGGTGAAGACCGGCTCGTCCGGCATCCAGTGCGCAAACCGGCCGCGTGAGCGATCACGCGGCCGGCTCGTTTCCACTGGTCACGCGCGGGATTATGCCGCCGAACGTGCCCGTGGCGAGGAAGCCGTGCACCAGGCGGCGCACGTCGTTGCGGAGCATGATGAAGGTGTGGCCGCAGGGGACCAGCACGTGGCCCGCCGCGCCCTCCAGGTGAGTCTCGGGGATGCGGACGGTGCGGTCCCGCGCGCCGGCGATGATGCCGACCTCCACGCCCGCCGGCGCGGCGAGCGCGCGGGCCGTCGCCTCGGCGGCGGTGCGCAGGTCGGCGAGCGGGGGGAGGATCCAGCCGACGTAGGGCGCCACGCGGTCGGCCTTGCTGGCGCCGCGGTTGGGCGGCGCCAGCATCACCACGCGGCCGGTGCGCGGCGGCGGACGGTGCGCCAGCACCCAGCGGATCAGCACCGTCCCCAGGCTGTGCCCCACGAAGTGCACCCGCGGCGCATCTCCCGATGCCGCGGCAACGTCGCGCGCCAGCCGCTCGCCGAGCGCGGAGACGGGGAGCGTGTGGCTGGGGTAGCCCCAGTTCAGCACGCGGTAGCCGCGCGCCCGCAGCGACCGCGCCAGCCACCACATCGACGCCGGCGTGCGACCCAGACCGTGGGCAAGGACGACAAGCTCGCGCGTGTCCCGCAAGCCGCTCATTCGTACTCCCGCTCCAGGTTCGCGTACTTCAGGACCACCACCTTCCGGCCCACGTCGGCCGCGTCGAAGTCGATGGCCACCTTCACGTCGCCGCCGAAGCCGGAGAGCTCGCGCACCGTTCCGGCGCCGAAGCGCGGATGGCGCACCCGGGCGCCCTTCGTGAGGCTCGGCGCGTCCTGGCTGTCGCTGTAGTCCACCTGGTACGACGGATCCTCGGGCTCCGCGCGGCGCGGCGCGGGCGCGGACAGGCCCATCCGCTCGCGGCGGGTGCCGAAGCCGCGCGCGAAGCTCTTCCACGGCTGCGCGTAGCTGCTGGTGCGCTCCAGCGTCCGCTCGCTGTGGCGCACGTCCAGCGTGTTCTTCGGCAGCGACTCCAGGAACGAGCTGGGAATGGTGTCCATCCAGTCCCGTCCCCGCCTCCGCCTGTGCGCGTAGGCCAGGTACAGCTTCCGCTCCGCGCGGGTGATCCCCACGTAGAACAGCCGCCGCTCCTCCTCCAGCTGCTCCGGCTCGTCCATCGCGCGGACCAGGGGAAAGAGCCCCTCCTCCAGCCCGGTGATGAAGACCACCGGGAACTCCAGCCCCTTGGCGTTGTGCAGCGTCATCATGCTCACCGCGTCTGCGCCGGGGTCGTGCTGGTCGATGTCGGCGATCAGCGCCACGTGCTCCAGGAAGCGGTCCAGCGCGCGAGGGGGCACGTCGCCGCTCTCCTCCAGCTCGCGCAGCAGCTCGGGGTCCTGCTCCAGCAGCCGCTCCTGCAGGTCGGCCGCGCCGGCGATCAGCGACTCCACGTTGGCGATGCGGTCCTCGCCCTCCTGCCCCTCCTCCTTCAGCGACTCGATCAGCCCGCTCTCGGTCACGATCCCCCGCAGCACCTCGTCCAGCGGCAGCCGGTCGGCCACCGCGGCGTGCTTGGCGACGAGCGAGGCCAGCTCGGGGAGCGCGCGCGACGCCGGCCCGCGGATCTCCTCGATCTGCCCCGCGCGCTCGGCTGCGGCGAGGAGGGAGAGCCCGTTGGCCGTCGCGTACTCGCCCAGCCGCGCGATCGATGCGTCGCCGATGCCGCGGCGGGGGACGTTCACGATGCGCAGGAACGCCTCGTCCGCGGCGGGGTTGGCGACCAGGCGCAGGTACGCCAGCGAGTCCTTTACCTCGCGCCGCTCGTAGAAGCGGATCCCGCCGATCACCCGGTACGCCATCCCCTCGCGGCGCAGCGCCTCTTCCAGCGAGCGCGACTGGCTGTTGGTACGGTACAGGATGACGAAGTGCTTCAGCTTCAGCCGCGCGTCGTCGGCCATGCGCGCGTTGATCTCGGCCGCCACCCACTCCGACTCGTCCTTCTCGTCCGCGCACTCCACCAGCGTCAGCGCCTCGCCGCCCACGTGTTCGGTGCGCAGCGTCTTCCCCTTGCGCTTCCTGTTCTCGCTGATGACGCGGTTGGCGGCGTCCAGGATCGTCTGAGTGGAGCGGTAGTTCTGCTCCAGCCGCACGGTACGCGCGCCGGGGAAGTCCTTCTCGAAGTCCAGGATGTTGCGGATGTCGGCGCCGCGCCAGCCGTAGATCGACTGGTCGTCGTCGCCCACCACGAACAGGTTCTGGTGCTCCTCGGCCAGCAGGCGGAGAAAGACGTACTGCGCGCGGTTGGTGTCCTGGTACTCGTCGACGAGGACGAAGCGGAAGCGCTCGCGGTAGCGCTGCAGCACCCGCTCGTTGGTGCGGAAGAGTTCCACCGGCTTGACGAGAAGGTCGTCGAAGTCGAAGGCGTTCGCGTCGCGCAGCGCCTTCTGGTAGATGGGGTAGGCGTCGGCCACGGTGAGCTCGAACACGTCCTGCGCGGCCTGCGCGTAGGCTTCCGGCGAGGTCAGCTCGTTCTTGGCGGCGCTGATGGCGTGGTGGATGGCGCGCGGCGGCCAGCGCTTCAGGTCCAGCTTCAGGTGGTCGCGCACGATGCGCTTGGTCAGCGCCTCGGTGTCTTCCGCGTCGTACACCATGAACCCGGGCGTCCACCCCAGCCGCGGCGCGTCGCGCCGCAGGATGCGCGCGCCGATGGCGTGGAAGGTCCCCATCCACATCCCCTGCGGCTCCCGGCCCAGCAGGGTGCGGATGCGGTCGCGCATCTCGCCCGCCGCCTTGTTGGTGAAGGTCAGCGCCAGGATCGCCGCCGGGTCCACCCCCATCTCGTCGATCAGCCAGGCGATGCGGTTCACCAGCACGCGCGTCTTGCCGGAGCCGGCGCCCGCCAGCACCAGCAGCGGCCCCTCGAAGTGCGTGGCCGCGTCGCGCTGCTCGGGGTTCAGATGCGAAAGATCGACCGCCATTCAGAATTCCGGGTGATTTCGAGTCATCGGAAACGGCAAGGACAACAGCTGGGTTTGGGCGTGTTTGGCGCTCAGGCGCCAAAACGGGCTGCGCGCGCGGTAGGCAACGATACTACTGTTGCCAACCGCGCCGGGCCCCCGCCGCGCCGGACTGCGATGCGATTCCTCAACTTCGATGCGGGCGCGGCGGTGTCCCGGCCCTTCGGGCGCGCATCCCTCGCGCAGGTGCGCGTCCGCAGCCTCGCGCCGCCCTCCCCCCGCGCCGGAGGGCGCCACCTCCTCCCTTCCTGGGAGGAGGTGGCAAGGCAGCACCGGCGCCAAACCCAAGCATGGCCGCAGAAGAACATCCCATCGGCCCAGATGCCGGACAGCTACCTCTCCCGGTACGGGAGAGGTGGACGGCCTAAGCCGGCCGGAGAGGGCGCCGCGCGGAGGACACGCACCGCATCCCGTCCCGCGCTCGAAGCGCTCAATCCCCCGCCGCCGACCCTGCCGAGCCTCGCGGCTGCTCCCCCGCCCCGGCCCCATCCGCTCCAGCGGCGCCCTGCGGCTTGGCTCCCCACGGCAGCCCGATGCGCGCGGCGATCCCCAGCCCGGGGCCGGTCTTCTCCGCCTCGGATGCGGGGGGGCGCTCGGCGGCGGGGAGGACCATCACGAAGGTCGCGCCCTTCTCCACGGGCGCCAGGTAGAGCCGCCCGCCGTGCACGTCCTCCACGATCCGCCGGGCGAGGGAGAGGCCCACCCCCCATCCCCCCTTCTTGGTGCTCACGCCGGGGTCGAAGATGGTGTTGCGCACCGCGGGCGCCACCCCCGGCCCGTTGTCCACCACCCGCACCTCCACGGTGCGCTCCGACGGCGCCTGCGCCTCGATGGTGATGCTGCCGCCCGAGCCGGCCAGCGCGTCCAGCGCGTTCTTGATCAGGTTCTCCAGCGCCCACTCCAGCAGGATGGCGTTGCCGTCGATGGGCGGCACCCCCTCGGGCACGTCCAGGCGCAGGTCCACGCTGCGGCGCAGCTGCGGCAGGCGCACGCGCACGTAGCGCTCCAGCACGCGCAGCAGCGGCCGCACCTCCACCGGCTGCTTCTGCACGGGCCGCCCGATCCACTCGAAGCGCCGCGCCACCTTCTCCAGCCGGTCCAGGTCGGCCTCCATCTCCGCCGCCACCGCGGGAAGGGTGGCCATGTCCTCGCGCTCCTCCTCGGGCAGGCGCAGGATCTCCACCCACCCCGCGAGCGACGACAGCGGCGTGGCCATCTGGTGCGCGCTCTCGCGCGCCATTGCCGCCCAGATGCGCTCGCGCTCGGTGCGGGCGTTGTGGCGGATCATCCACCCCGCCGCGATCAGCAGGCACGCCATGGCGCTCACCTGCAGCCAGGGAATCCAGCGCAGGCGGCGGATCGTCGGCGTGTCGCCGTAGTAGATCGTCCCCAGCCCCGGCTCCACGATGGGCGGGTTGTGGCGCCGGAGCTCCGCGGCGTACTCCAGCACCCGCACCGCCCCCGCCGAGTCGTTCACGTCGGCCTTGAAGGGAAGGTTCGTGGCGAAGGCGGGAAAGCCGTCGTTGTCGGTGTAGACGATGGGAAAGTCCAGGTCCTGCACCTCGGTGGACAGCTCCAGCAGGGTGCGCATGGGCGCGGCCTCGCTGGGGTCGTTCAGCGCGGTCAGGATGCGGACGACGATCCGCGAGTGCACCACGCTCTCGTGGCGCATCTCGCGGACCAGGAACTGGCTGTAGAGGAGGTACCACGCCAGCGTGGCCGCGGCCAGCAGCCCCAGCGCGGTGGGCAGGTGCCGTCGGTTCAGGCGGAAGGCCGGCACGGCAGGCTGCGGGAGTGGCGGAAGCGCGCTTCCGCGTTCACGGGTGCGCGCGTCCCCACGGCGGGCGCGCGGGTCAGGCGATCCGGTCCGCGCCCATCCAGGGGCGCAGCACCTCGGGCACCGTCACCGAGCCGTCTTCGTTCTGGTACGTCTCCAGGATGGCCACCACGGTGCGCGGCAGCGCCAGCCCCGAGGCGTTCAGCGTGTGCACGAACTCCGGCTTCGCCCCCGGCTCCGGGCGAAAGCGGATGTTGGCGCGGCGCGCCTGGAAGTCGGTGCAGTTGGACGCGCTGCTCACCTCCAGCCACTTCCCCACCCCCGGCGCCCACACCTCCAGGTCGTACGTCTTCGCCGCGCTGAACCCCGTGTCGCCCGCCGCCAGCAGCAGCACGCGGTAGGGGAGGCCGAGCAGCCGCAGCGCCTCCTCCGCGTGGGCGGTGATGGTCTCCAGCGCGTCCCACGAGGCATCGGGACGCTCGAAGCGCACCATCTCCACCTTGTCGAACTGGTGCAGCCGCAGCAGCCCGCGGGTGTCCTTTCCCGCCGCCCCGGCTTCGCGCCGGAAGCAGGGCGAGTACGCGGTGAAGGCGATCGGCAGCCGGTCCGCCTCCAGCAGGTCGTCGCGGTGCAGGTTCACCAGCGGCACTTCGCTCGTGGGGACCAGGAAGAGCCCGTCCTCGGGCAGCTCGTACGCGTCCCCGTCTTCCACGAACTTGGGGTACTGCCCCGTCCCCTGCATCGACTCGCGGGTCACCAGGAAGGGCGGCTCCACCTCGGTGTAGCCGTGCTTCCCGGTATGGAGATCGAGGAAGAAGTTGATCAGCGCGCGCTGCAGCCGCGCCCCCATCCCCCGGTACGCGGGAAAGCCGCTCCCCGCCACGCGCGCCCCGCCGGGAAGGTCCAGCATTCCCAGCGCCTGCGCGATCTCCCAGTGCGGCCTGGGCTCGAACGCGGGCTTCGCGGGCTCGCCCCAGCTGCGCACCACGGTGTTCGCCTCTTCCCCACCCCCGGGCACGGAGTCGTGCACGAGGTTGGGAACGCGGAGGAGGATGGATTCGATCTCCCCCTCCACCTCGCGCAGCCGCGCGTCGATGGCCCTGATGCGGTCGCCGATCCCCCGCGTCTCGGCGATCAGGTCGGCGGCGTCCTCCTTCGCGCGCTTGCGCTCGGCCACCTGCGCGGATACGGCGTTGCGGCGCGACTTCAGCTCGTCGCCCTCGGCGATCAGGGCGCGGCGCTCGGTGTCGAGCTCCACCACGCGGGCGATCGCCGCGTCGGTCTCGGCGGGCTTGCCGCGGCGGGCCAGCGCGGCGCGGAAGGCGTCGGGGTCCTGGCGGACCTGGCGCAGCTCCAGCATCAGTCCAGCCGCTCGTCGTCGCAGTTCTGGTTGCTCTTCACCACCAGGTGCACGATGCCGGAGTCGGCGCGGACCGACAGCACCTTCAGGATGCCGAACTTGGTGAGCGTGCCGCAGATGTTGTTGCGCTGGCGGCTCTGCACGAAGTAGGTCTGCCCGGCGGTGATGGCCACGTCGGTGCGGGTGTAGGCGTCGCTGCTGCGCGGCGCGGGGCCCGGGTCGTCGAAGTCGCGCGTGGTCAGCGCCAGCCCCGCCGCGCGGTACGGCGCGATCCCCGGGTTGGGGTGCAGCACGAAGCCGGCGCCGCTGGTGCGCACCTGGAAGTCCCAGTCGCCCGCCTCGGTGGGCAGCTCGGGCTGCGCCGGGGCGTTGTTGGTGACCAGGTCGAGGGCCGTGGGCAGGTCGAAGGGCGACGAGACCGCCGCCAGCGTCACGCTGTCGGTGCGCAGGGCAACGTCCAGGCCGCCGAAGGGGTCGCCGCACGCGGCGAGCGCGCCGGCGGCCGCAATCGCGATCAGGGCGCCAAACGCGGGGAAGACTGCACGCAAGGGAAAGCTCTTTCGCCAGTGTCCAAAAGTGAAGCGCCCGGCACGCCGGACGCGGGGTTAACCTTATCCGCCCCAACGCGGTTGCGTCAAGCGGCGGCGGGCTTTTCAGGGTTGACACGCCGCCCGCGCGGCGGGTACGTTGCTGCGGCCACAGGCCCGCCCCGACCCGCACGCCGGAGACCCGAATGTCCGAGCTCGACCAGGCGCTGGACCGCATCCGCAGCCACGACGGCGTGGAGCACGTGCTGGTGCTGGGGCGCGACGGGCTGCTGATCCAGCACGCGGGGCTCCGTCCGCTGGATGCCGACACGGTTTCGGCCATGGTCCCCGGCGTGGCGCAGGCCGCGGCCTCGCTGGGCGGCGCGGCGGGCCTCGGCGACGCCTCCACCGTGGTCGTCCGGCTGGACGAGGGGGTGGCCGTGGTGCAGGGGCTGTCGCCCGAGGTGCTGCTGGCCGTGCTGGTGCGCGGCAACGTGGGCTTCGCGCCCCTGCTGCGCGACCTGGGCCGCAGCCGCGACGAGCTGGCCGCGCTGGTCTGACCCGCCCCCTGACGGATTCCGACGAACTCCCGCCGATGACCGACGCCCATGCGGCCGACCCGCAGCTCCGCCGTGTGCTGGTGGCCGACGACGAGCCGCACATCGGCCACATCATCCGCCTGAAGCTGGAGCAGGGCCCCTACACCGTGGTGCTGGTGTCCGACGGCGAGGAGGCGCTGGAGCAGCTGCGCGGCGACGAGCCCATCGACGTGGTGCTGCTCGACATCATGATGCCGCGCGCCACCGGGCTCGAGGTGCTGGAGCAGCTGCGGGCCATGCCGCACCGGAGCGACACGCCGGTCATCATCCTGACCGCCAAGGGGCAGGACGCCGACCGGCGGCAGGCGCTGGAGCTGGGCGCCACCGACTTCTTCACCAAGCCGTTCAGCCCCAAGAAGCTGCTGGCGCGCGTCGACGAGCTGTTCGGCGCCCCCGCGCCCGACGGCGCGTAGCACCCCCTCCCGCAGGCGATCTCCTCTTGCAGACTCCGAGTACACCCGCCACCCCGCCGCCGGTTCCCCATCTCTGGACGGTGATCCTGGCGGGCGGGGTCGGCTCGCGCTTCTGGCCGGTTTCCACCCCCGCGCGCCCCAAGCAGCTCCTGCCGCTCGCCTCCGAGCGCGCGCTGATCCGCGACACGGTGGACCGCATCGTCCCGCTCGTTCCCCAGGAGCGGCTGCGGATCCTCACCGGCGCCCACCTCGCCGAGCCGATCCTGGCGACGTTGCCCGAGCTGGGGCCGGGGAACCTGCTGCTGGAGCCCGCCGCGCGGGGAACGGCGCCGGTCCTGGCCTGGGCCGCGGCCGAGCTGGAGCGGCGCGACCCCGACGCGGTGATGGTGTCGCTGCACTCCGACCACGTGATCCACCCGCCCGAGGCCTTCCGCGCGCTGATCACCCGCGCGGCGGAGCTGGCCGCCGGGCACCGCCGCCTGTTCACCATCGGCGCCGTGCCCACGCGCCCCGAGACGGGGTACGGCTACATCCGCGTGGGTGCCGGGCTCGCCGCTCTCGAGGAGGCGCCGCACGGCGAGGCGGGGTGCGAGGTGGCGCGGTTCGTGGAGAAGCCGGACCGCGCGACGGCGGAAGGATACCTGGCCTCGGGCGACTACCTGTGGAACACGGGGCTCTTCGTCTGGCGCGCGGGCGACCTGCTGGACGAGATCGAGCGCGTGTCCCCCGAGCTGGCGGAGCTCGTCCCCATCGTCCGCGAGGGGGGAACGGAGGAGTTCTTCGCGCGGGCGCCCAACATCTCCGTCGACAACGCGGTGCTGGAGCGCTCGTCGCGGGTGGGCGTGGTGCGCGCCACCTTCGCGTGGGACGACGTGGGCGCGTGGGACGCGGTGGCGCGCACGCGGGGGATCGAATCGCCCGGCAACTGCCTGGTGGGCGAGGCGTACGCGGTGGCCTCGGAGGGAACCACGATCTATGCCGAGGACGGCCCGGTGGTTGCGTTCGGCGTGGAGGACCTGGTGATCGTCCGCACCAACGGGATCACCTTCGTGGCGCACCGCGACCGCTCGCCGGACCTGAAGGCGCTGCTGGCCGAGCTTCCGGAGCGGCTGCGAAATCCGTGAACCGCGGTGCGTGAGTGCGGAAGTGCGGAAGTGCGTTCGATTTCCGGCGCGATGACGGGCCTCGCGCGGATCCCTC
>NZ_DATIND010000027.1 GCF_035474595.1 Longimicrobium sp. | reverse complement strand
GGATGAAAGGAGATTGGTCGTGAGCGCTGATGCCACAGAATGAGCGGATCAGCCTCGCGCAGTTTGCGAGGCTTCCCGTAGTTGTTGCTGCGACTTCAGTCGCCGGTGGGGGGCCAGGCCGCGAACTTTCTATTCAGGCCGACCCCGACGTCCTTGCTCCCGCACGAGCGGTTGCAGGCCGAAGGATCTATAAGCGAGGTCGCACGTGCGCCGCCGGATTGCACGATCGATCCCGAATTCGGTATCACTGGTCTTTTCGGAACGAAAAGAAGCAGAGCAACGGAGGAGCTCTCCGCTGCCCTGCTTCTCTGCTTGAAACCCTTCTGTCAGATCGATTTCAGGCGCGCTGCAGCTTCTTGAAGATGGTGCGCACGTGGATGTTCAGCCGCTCGGCCGCGCGCGTGCGGTTCCCCTCCTCCGCCCGCAGCGCCGCGTCGATGATCGCGCGCTCGCAGTGCTCCACCGCCTCGGCCAGCGACAGCCCCTTCGTGGCCACCAGGTCCCACAGGTCGTCCGTCATCTCGCGCGAGGCGGGAACGGGCGCGGGCGCGCCGCCGTCGTCGGGGATCCCCAGGTCCTCGGCGTCCAGCACCGCCTTCTCGGCCATCAGCGCCGAGCGCTCGATGCAGTGCTTCAGCTCGCGCACGTTGCCGGGCCATTCGTAGCGCTGCAATCGCGCCAGCGCGCGCGGGGTGAAGCCGTGCCCGGCGCCCACCGTCTCGAACAGGAAGTGGTGCGCCAGCAGCTCGATGTCGCCGCCGCGCAGCCGCAGCGGCGGCAGGGCGATGCGCATCACCTCCAGCCGGTACAGCAGGTCCGCGCGGAACTCGCCGCGGCGCACGCTCTCGGCCAGGTCGCGGTTGCTGGCCGCGATCACCCACGCGCGCACCTGCTCGGTGCGGTCGCTCCCCACGCTGCGGAACTCGCCGCTCTCCAGAAAGCGCAGCAGGCTGGCCTGCACCTTGGGCGACAGCGAGTCGACCTCGTCCAGGAACAGGGTGCCGCCCTGGGCGCTGCGCACCAGCCCGCCGCGCGCGTCGCGGGCGCCGGTGAACGCGCCGCGCGTGTGCCCGAACAGCTCGTCCTCGGCCAGCGTGTCGGGAAGGCCGCCGCAGTGCACCACCACGAACGGCGCCGTCCTCGGCTGCCCCCGCTCGTGCAGCACGCGGGCCACGATCTCCTTGCCGGTGCCGGTGGGGCCGGTGATCAGCGTGGTGCGGCGCACCCGCGCCACCGCCTCCAGGCTGGTGACCACCTGCCGGATCGCCGCCGACTCTCCTACGATTCCGGGGGCTTCGGCGTACAGCACCCGCTGTGCGTAACCTTCCATGGCGATACCCGTCGGGTGGGGCGGAGGGGATCGGAAAACCGGATGCAGCGTTCGGAAAGATCCAGGGGCGGGACCTTGGGGCCTCACCGCCGCGTTCTGGCAAGAACCAGGGCCGATGGGGCAGCGGGCCCGGCCGGGCATGCACGAGGCGCCATACCCCCGCGCCACGACTGGAGATTGCGGGGGGCGGGGGTCCCCCTCCCCGCGCCGCGGACAGCCGCCCGCGGCGTGCCCGTGCGGCCACCGTGTGAACGATCCGCCATGCCCGGAGGGACGCACCTCCCCCACTCGCGGCGGTGAGCGATGGCCCATTCGGACGGTCAGCACGCCGGAGCGGTCCGGGCGCGCGCCGGGTCGGTGATGGAGACGAGGGCGGCCGTGCGGCGGCTGCGGGCGCGCGGCTCGGTCCGAGCGTCGCGGCATCCCTGCGGCACGGCGGCCTTTTGACGGCGAGATGGAAGACTGCAGAATTGTGCGGGCAACGATACGAGAGGGCTGGTTGAGCAATCCGCAGACCGTGCGTCGTCTGTTCCAGTTTTCCCCCGCAAGCTGCTCGTGATACAGGGAATTTCGCCGTATCGCCCTCCGAACCCTTCGGGTCTTCAGCGGGGAACCACGGCACCACGTGGGACAGGAAGTCCACGGACGCAGCGCCCCGATCGGCACGCTGATCGCTCCGGACGCGACACCGCCGCCTCTCCCCGAATCTACCCCGCATAGACGTCATCCTGAGGCCGGCCAAACCGGAACCTGCTCCCGCGCAACAACTTGCAGGCCGAAGGATCTGTAGCCGGCCGAGCACGTCAGACGGGGAAAACGCACCCAGCCGGCTCCCGATCTCGTTTCAGGGCCATCCCGACACCCGTTTCTCGGGAAGCTCCGTGGACGAGGATGCGCACGATCGTGCAGTGGGGGAGGTGCGTTTTTCCGCGGAATGTGCTAGATTGTGGTCCATAGACCCCTGAAGGCTGCTTCGGGGGATGCAGCCGTGTGTAAGACACCCTCGGCAAGGTGCCGCGGGTCGTCCGACTTTTTTCCTTTTCGGAAGGATCAATCGTGGTCGAGGTTCAGCTCGCGGAGACCGATCGCCTGGATTGGGCGCTGAAGCAGTTCCGCCGGCGCATGCTGCGCTCGGGGATGTTCCGGGACATGCGTCGCAAGCGCTTCTACGAGAAGCCGAGCGAGGCGCGCAAGGCCAAGGCGAAGGCTGCCGAGCGCCGCCGCCACAAGGACCGGAAGCGCGCCCGCCGCGGCGAGTTCTAGTCCGGCACCGCAGCAACAGAAAATCCTGCAGCACCGGGGGCGGCCCTGCGCCGCGCCCCCGGTGCTGTTCGTGTTGTCCGACATCTCCATCCGCCCCCGCCCGTTCCTGACGTAGATCTCCCCACGCGCCCGCCGCGGTTTCCCCCGCGCGGCTGACGCGCCTCTCCCCACGCCCCGCGCCCGTGCGGCCGCGCATCTTGGCGCCCATGAGGCCGGACGGTGTCCGGAGGATGGGTTGCCGTCGCCGCGTCCACCGGGTTCAACGCGGGCGGCGGTGGCCGGTCCTCCGGCGCCTCCCGGGCCGGGCGGAGCGATTCTGCGCGGGAGACGAGGCATGCACGAGATGAGCGTGGCGGTGGAGGTGTGCCGGATCGCCGAGGAACGGGTCGGCGCCGCGCTGCTGCGCAGCATCACCGCCATCGGCGTGGAGGTGGGCGACCGCTCCGGGCTGGACCTCGCCCGGCTCGGCCTCTGTCTGGGCACCCTCCTCGGCGCGCCGCCGTTCGGGCACGCACGCCCCGCCATCACCCTGCACCCCGGCCACGACCTGCGCGTCGCCTGGGTGGACATCGACCAGGGAGACGCGGGAAACCGCGCGCGCCGCACCGCCCCCGCCGAGCCCGAGCTCGCGTACGACTGGAGCGCCCTTCTCCCCATGTTCGTGGCGATGGAAGTCTCCGCCTGAGCAGCCAGGCCGTCGCCTGCGGAAAAAGATGAAGCGGGCCGGGGGATGCTCTCCCCCGGCCCGCTTCGTCGTGTCTGCCGGGGAACGGATCACGCCGGCCGAGGCAGATCCGCGAGATCGGAGCGGTGAGCGAGCAGCCACGATCGCACCGCGGGGAGCAGCTTGCCCAGCAGCTCGTGCATCCCGGCGAGCTTCTTCCGCAGCTGTGCCTCGTCGACGCCCGAGCTGTAACCGGCGGCGTGGCGATCGTCGCGCAGCTCGTCCATCTCCCGGGCCAGGGCGCGCACATCGGTCCCCGTCCCGAGAACGGCGAGCGTGTAGAAGCTCATGTAGTGGTGGCGGTTGCGGCTCTTCACCCGCAGCCCCGACGCGCGGATTGCCGCGGTAGCGGCGCTGAGCCCCGACTGGTATGCGAGCAGCATCGCGTTCTCCGGCGATAGGGACTCGATCCGCGAATCCGCGTACGCCCGCAGCGCCTTGCGCCAGTAGTCGGCAACCTCGTCCGGCGCGGCGGGAACGCTCTCCAGCTCGCGCTCGTCGAGCAGCCGCTGAATGTTGGGATCGGTCACCCGGCCAGCGCCTCCAGCGTTTGCCGATCACCCGCCAACCACGTCCTGGGGCCGCTCATCACCCGGCCCAGAAAGGGATCGCCGCGCGCGAGATCGGCGGCGAACTCCTCCGGAGTGTAGCGTGCGATGTTCACATCTCGCCCGATCACCGCGGAGCTCTCCTGCGCGCACCGGCCCAGCTCGCCGCGCGGGATGCCGTCTCCCACCACCAGCACGTCCACGTCGCTCTCCCCGGTCGCCTCGCCGCGCGCGGTGGAGCCGAACACGAACGCCGCGACGACGTTCGGCACGGTCGCCAGCGCCACGCGCACGACCTCGGCCGGATCACCGAAGTTGCGGACCATCATGCGGAGCGCGTTCCAGCCGGCGTTCGACTGGTTCATCCGGTACACGGTGCGGTTGCGGCTCCGCTCCATGCGAACGAGCCGGCGGTCCTCCAGCCGGGCGAGCTCCGCCTGGAGCGAACGCATCCCCACGCGCAGCTGCCGCTGCAGGTCGCGCAGGTGCGGCGCCGCGTCGGGGTTCACCAGGTAGAACAGCACGAGCCGCTCGAACGCGGCCGAGCTGAACAGCGTCGACGTAGCCATCATCGCAGAAGTCGGGAGGTAGATCGTACTCAAAAGTAGAACGATGATGCCGCGCGCGCAATCCGCTCGTGCTTCGGGCGATCACCGGATGCGGAGGGGGACGTAGCCGGTGCTGCGGCCGCGGGGGAGGCGCGCGTAGAGGAAGCCGTGGACACGGTACCGGCCGCGGGGCACCGGGCGGCCGTAGGCGTCGCGCTGGTCCCAGATCACCGTGGTGGTGCGCGTCTCGTGCGGAGCGAGCGCCAGCACGCCGCCCTCGAAGCCGGCGCTCGGCACGTGCAGCCCGGTCCACACCACGTGCCCGTCCGCGGCGCTCACGCGCACGTCCCACACGGGCAGCGGGCGGAGGGATGCGAGCCGGAGCGTCACCGGGCGGCCGAACCGGTTCGTCAGCCCCAGCCGGATGGGCACCGGGCGCCCGGCGCGCACCGTCTCCGGCACGCTGATGGAGACGAGCACGGAATCGCCGAGCTGCGCCGCCGCATCCGCCGGTGCCGACGCCGCGGCGGCGAGCATCCCGCACGCGAGCAGAGCCGTTCGCATCGCATCTCCCTGGCTTGAACCCGGCGGGGCGTGCATCTCCGCGCGCACCCGATTACAATGCTCGCGGAACCGAAGATCTACAACGGGGATGGGGAATGAGCGAGCAACCGCTGGACCGGGTGCGGCGGATCTGCCTGGCGTTGCCCGAGGCGCAGGAGCAGGTCGCGTGGGGCGAGCCGACGTGGCGCGTGCGCAAGAAGCTCTTCGCCATGTTCGCGGGCAACCACCACAACGACGGCCGCATCGCGCTGTGGTGCAACGCGCCGCTGGGCGTGCAGGAGCATCTCGTCCGTGAGCAGCCGGACACGTACTTCGTGCCGCCCTACGTCGGCGTGAAGGGGTGGATCGGCATCGTCATCGGCCGCGCCACCGACGCGGAGATCGAGTCGCTGGTGGCGCAGGCGTACTGCATGGTCGCGCCGAAGAAGCTGCAGGCGCTGGTGGAAGGCTGACCGATGCGGCAATCAGTGCCGCTCGCGTTTCGGCTTCTTCCCGAGATTGGGGATCGGCGAGTCGACCTTCTCGTCCCAAGGACGCGGGATCTCCACGCGCTCGGGAGTCGGGGCAGGTCCGGGCTTCTCGTCCCACGGCATCCTGGGCTTGCCGTGCTCGGGGCCGTGCTTGCGATCCACGCTCATGCGGGTTCTCCTCGTCCGGGTCGCTATCCACCGAATCTCCAACGCAGCAATCTACGGATATTCTCCCGCCGAGGTCACATCGCGTGCAAGCTGGTTGGACGGGAGGACGAGTATGATCTGGATGGAATGGATTCGGCCATGCGCGCTGGTATCGTATCTTGACCGGAATTCCGTCCATCGAGCAACGAGTCAGGCGGCGAGGGCCGTCTCCGCGAAACCACGAGTCAGCTCCCCGACCCTCTATGACCGGCATTCGGCTGCGACCTGTTGCGGCCTCGGATCTCGACACGTTCTTCGAGCACCAGTGTGATCCGGTCGCTCTTCGCGTGGGCACGCTCACGTCGCGCGACCGCTCCGAGTTCGACACCCACTGGGCAAGGATTCTCGCGGATCCTCTCGGGATCCTCCGCACCGTCGAGAGCGAGGGCGCCGTGGTCGGGTACGTCGGCAGCTTCGTTCGGGAGGGTCTGCGCGAGGTCGCATACTGGTACGGGCGGGAGCACTGGGGGAAGGGCATCGCGACCGCTGCGCTACGAGAGCTCGTCGCCGAGGTGCACGAGCGGCCGCTCTTTGCCCGGGTGACCGTGGACCATACGGCCTCCCGCCGCGTGCTCGAGAAGGTTGGCTTCTTCATCGAGGCGAGGGAGTCCACGGTCGAGAGTTCCGGAGACGAGGCCGAAGAGTTCCTGCTGCGGCTGGACTGACCGGGATTCGCGCACCGCCGCCTGACAATCGGCTGCGTCGAACCATCTTTCCGCGGCAAGAACGGGCTGTCGATTTCCTGCACGGTCGTTCGTCGCGACGGCAGAGGTCGCAGTTACCGGATCGCCACCCTTGCCTGGGAGTGGACAATGGCTCGTGTACGCGTGCACAACTTCACGATCTCGCTCGACGGCTATGGCGCAGGCCCGCTCCAGACTCGCGAGGATCCCCTCGGCGTGGGGGGTGAGGCTCTGCACGAATGGTTCATCCCGACCCGCGCGTTCCAGCGCATCAATGGCAAAACCGGCGGCACCACCGGCTTCGATGACGACATCGCGGCGCGTTTTGGGGAGGGCGTCGGCGCGTGGATCATGGGACGCAACATGTTCGGCCCGATTCGTGGACCCTGGCCCGATGATGGCTGGCGCGGCTGGTGGGGGAAGAACCCGCCGTATCACGGCCCCGTGTTCGTGCTGACGCATCACGGCCGCCCGCCGATCGAGATGGAAGGCGGCACGGTGTTCCACTTCGTCACGGGCGGCATCCGCGAGGCGCTGGAGCGGGCGACGGCGGCCGCCGAGGGAAAAGACGTGCAGATCGGCGGCGGCGTGGCGACGATCCGCCAGGGCCTCGAAGCGAGGCTGATCGACGAGCTGCACGTGGCGATTGCGCCGATGTTGCTCGGGTCCGGCGAGCATCTCCTGCACGGCCTCGATCTCACGGCCCTGGGCTATGAGTGCACCACCCATGTGCCCACTGCCGCCGCAACCCATGTCGTGCTCACGAGACGTCGGTGACCCGAACGGTGGCCTACCGTTGAATTAGCTGGTACCGTCGGTCAGGCCAAGGGCCGGCGCGGGCGCGGACAGCCTGACGATCGACTGCAGGGGATGTGGGGCCGTCCATGCCTTCGAGCGGAGGACGGGGCCAAGCTCGTCTACCAGAGCCCGCCTCGGCGCCGGCGACGGCTGCCCGTGCCCAGCAGCGCGCCCATCAGGCCGCGGGTGATCTGCGTGGCGACGGAGCGCGTGACGGACGACTTCAGCACCTGCTCGAACATCCCCGGCTCCTCCTTCGGCGCGCGGCCCTTCGGCGCCGGCCGCGCGGGCGGAACCTGGTAGCTGTACGACTGGGGATTCGCCGCCTGCTCCGCCCTCTGCCGGTCGTACTGATACTGCCCGCCCTGCTGCTGCGGCATCGGCGGCGGCGGCGGCATCTGCCCGCCCGGCATCGGCGGAGGCGCCTGCTGCGCGGCGGCGGCGCCGGTGACGCGCTGTTCCAGCATCTCCCGCGCGCTCTGGCGGTCGACGTCCTGCGCGTACTCGCGGACCTGCGCCGAGGCGGCCAGGCGCTGCTGCATCTCCGCGTCGGTCAGCGGGCCCATGCGGCTGGACGGCGGCACCATGCGGGTGGCGAACGGCGGCGTCGGCACGCCGTTGGGCGCCAGCGTGCTCACCAGCGCCTCGCCGATCCCCAGCGTGGTCAGCGTCTCCTCGATGTCGTACAGCTTGGTCTTGGGAAAGGTGCGCGCCGCGGCCCGCAGCGCCTTCTCGTCGTCCTCGGTGAACGCCCGCAGCGCGTGCTGCACGCGGTGGCCCAGCTGGCCGAGCACGTCCGGCGGCACGTCCTTGGGGCTCTGGGTGACGAAGAAGACGCCCACGCCCTTGGAGCGGATGAGGCGCACCGTCTGCTCGATCTGCTGCAGCAGCGTCTTGCTGGCGTTGTCGAACAGCAGGTGCGCCTCGTCGAAGAAGAAGACCAGCTTCGGCTTCTCCACGTCGCCGACCTCGGGGAGCTGGCCGTAGAGGCGGGCGAGCATCCAGAGCATGAAGGTGCTGAACATGGCCGGCCGGTCCTGCACGTCGCGCAGCTCCAGCACGGAAACCAGCCCGCGGCCGTCGCGCTCGGTCTGCATCAGGTCGTCCAGGTCGAACTCCGGCTCGCCGAAGAAGTCCTCGGCGCCCTGCTGCTCCAGCTCCACCATCTCCCGCAGCAGCACGCCCACCGTGGCCTTGCTCATCCCCCCGTACTCCTTCAGCTCGTCCGCGCCCTCGTCCGAGAGGTAGCGCAGCACGGCGCGCAGATCGGAGAAGTCGAGGAGGAGCAGCCCCTTGTCATCGCAGTACTTGAAGACGAGGGTGAGGACGCTGGTCTGCGTCTCGTTCAGCCCCAGCACCCGCGCCAGGAGGAGCGGCCCGAACGAGGAGACGGTGGCGCGGAGCTGCGCGCCCAGCTTCCCGCTGAGCGACAGGTACTCGACCGGGTACTGCGCCGGCTGCCACGCGTACCCCGTCTCCGTGGCGCGCTGGGTGACGCGGTCGCCGGCCTCGCCCGCGGCGCCCAGGCCGGAGAGGTCGCCCTTCACGTCGCTGACCAGGACGGGAACGCCGGCGGCCGAGAGCTGCTCGGCCAGCAGCTGCAGCGTCTTGGTCTTCCCCGTCCCCGTGGCGCCGGCGATGAGGCCGTGGCGGTTCATCATCGACAGCGGGATGCGGACGATGGGCTCCGGCGCGACCTCCCCACCATGCGACACGGCGCCGAGGGTGATGGTGCCGGTGGCCTGCGGAAACGCGGCGCGGGCCGCTTCGATGACCTGGGGATCCATGTTCGTCGGGCGACAGGGTTCGGGAGGGCGCACCCACGCGGACGCGGTTCGACGGGCAGGGTGCGTGCCGGACGGGTAAAGTGCGAAAGTGCGAGAGTGCGAGAGTGCTCTCGCGGGATTCCGTCGGATCGGCGCGGGCCGGCTAGGGCGCGTGTCGATGAGGATCCCGGAAAATGCGAGTGAACTCGCGGCTACAACGGCACGCAGTCCGCCTGCGCGGACTTCCCCCCGCCATGCGTCCGCACGGTTTGCAAGCATTTTCTCGCGA
The DNA here is from genome assembly GCF_035474595.1 of Longimicrobium sp. Classification (NCBI taxonomy): domain Bacteria; kingdom Pseudomonadati; phylum Gemmatimonadota; class Longimicrobiia; order Longimicrobiales; family Longimicrobiaceae; genus Longimicrobium; species Longimicrobium sp. The sequence goes on along the minus strand of NZ_DATIND010000027.1, from coordinate 11,575 downwards.
ACAGATCCGCGTTGACGCGGCGGTGCTCGAGCATGCACCAGAGTGAAGTCCGCGAAGGCGGACTGCGTGCCCTTGTAGCCGCGACTTTAGTCGCATTTTCGTTCGCGGGCGCCCTACCTCCCCGCCACATTCTTCGTCACGCACCTTCACACTCACCCACTCACGCACTTCTGCACTTCCGCACTTCCGCACTTCCGCACTTCCGCACTTCCGCACTTCCGCACTTCCGCACTTCCGCACTTCATCCAACCTACGCCCCCACACCGGTCGCGCGAAAGCGGACGACGCGCGCCTTTCACCGGCAATGCTGGACGGATTATCTTGACTTCATGCCGCGACAGAAATCGTCCACACCCAGCACGGACGCATGCCGCCGACGACGCCTTACCGCATCGAGATGCCGCGGCTGGTGCTCCGCTGCTGGGAGCCTGCCGATGCCGCGGCGCTCACGGCGCTGGTCGATCGCAACCTCGAACCGCTCCGCGGCGAGGGCGCCTGGGCCGAGCCGCTGGCACCGGACGCGCGGCTGCGGCAGGTGCGGCTGTGGCGCGCCGAGTTCGACCTCGACCGCACCTGGCGCTACGCCGTCATCCGCGCGGACGGCGGCGAGATCGCCGGCGGCATCACGCTCTTCCACCGCCTGGGGACGGAGGGGATGGAGATCGCGGCGTGGTCCGTCGGCGAGGACGACGGCGAGATGGCGGAGGATGCCGCGGCCGCCGCGATCCGCACCGCGCTGGAGGCGATGGAGGCGCCGCGCGTCTTCACCGGCTGCCAGCCCGATGACGAGGGCCGCATCGCGCTCTGGCGCGGGCTGGGCTTCACGCACGACGGCACGCTGCGGCGCCTGGCCGGCGGGCGGCGCGTGGAGGAGATGCTGTGGAGCCTCCTTCCCGGCGAGTGGCCCGGCAGCCGCGCCGCCGCCCTGGCCGCGGACGCCCGCGCGTTCGACGCGCTCGAGAACCGCCTCTTCTGAGCCGCCGCCCGCATGCAGACGACCTTCCATCCCGCGTACTTCAATCCCCCCTACCGCATCGAGACCGAGCGGCTGGTGATGCGCGCGTGGGAGCCGTCGTTCACCCCTGCCCTGCACCGGCTGGTCGCCGAGAACGTCGACTTCCTGCGCCCGTGGGTGCCGTGGATGGAGAACGAGCCCAAATCGCTCGAGGACCGGCTGCGCGACGTGCGCACCTGGCGCGGCGCGTTCGACAAGGACAACCACTGGTCGTGGGCGCTGTTCGGCCTGGACGGGGAGATGGTAGGCACCTCGCTGCTGAACCGGCTGACCGACGACACCATGGAGCCTGGAGGATGGGTCGGCGCCGCGCAGACGCGGCGCGGCTACGCGGCCGAGATCGCCGCCGCGGTCGTGCGCGCGGTGTTCCAGGGGTTCGGGATGGCGCGCGTGCACGGCGTCTGCGACGTGGCCAACCAGGCCAGCATCGGCGTGCTGCGCCGGCTCGGCTTCACGCACGAGGCCACCGCGCGCCACGAAACCGGCGGCCGCCGCACGGACGAGATGCTCTGGGGCATGCTCGCCGACGAGTGGCCCTCCTCCCCCGCCGCCGCTCTCGCCGCCGGCAACCGCGCGTACGACGTGCTGGGAGAACGGCTGTACTGAAAAAAGTGCGGGAGTGCGGAAGTGCGTGAGTGCGTTGATTTTGGCGCCACGTCGCCGACCGGGCGTTCACCTAAAGCCCGTCCGGATCTCGCCACCCGACAGCCCGAAATCCGCCGACAGGCTGCGAAGTAGTCGAGGTCGGCGAATGCTTCGGATTTGCCAGGATGCCAAGGCCGCAGTCCCGAAGGGACTTTGTGCTGGTGTTGCCGCGAATTCATTCGCCCTCGAGCAGCCCCTGCTGGGGCCCTTGAGTGGTGAGCGCACCCGGTGGCGCCCGCGCGCGCCCCGGGCGATCTTCCACCATCACCCGATCCCCATGCTCCAGGCGAACGCCTCGATGTCATCGCCCAACTCGACCGAAGACGCCGCTGCCCTGCCGCAGCTCACCCCCGACGAGGTGCTGCGCTACTCGCGCCACGTCATCATTCCCGACGTGGGGATGGAGGGGCAGCAGAAGCTGAAGGCCGCGCGCGTGCTGCTGGTGGGAACCGGCGGGCTGGGGTCGCCGCTGGCGCTGTACCTGGCCGCCGCGGGCGTGGGCACCCTGGGACTGGTGGACTTCGACGTGGTGGACGAGACCAATCTCCAGCGGCAGGTGCTGCACGGCACCTCGGACGTGGGCCGCAAGAAGCTCGACTCCGCGCGCGACCGCCTGCGCGACATCAACCCGCACGTGAACGTCATCACGCACGACGCGCGGCTCACGTCGGCCAACGCGCTGGAGATCCTGCGCGACTACGACATCGTGGCCGACGGCACCGACAACTTCCCCACGCGCTACCTGGTGAACGACGCCTGCGCGCTGCTGGACAAGCCCAACGTCTACGGCTCCATCTTCCGCTTCGAGGGGCAGGTGTCGGTGTTCTGGGCCAGCCGCGGCCCGTGCTACCGCTGCCTCTTCCGCGATCCCCCGCCGCCGGGGATGGTCCCCAGCTGCGCCGAGGGGGGCGTGCTGGGCGTGCTCCCGGGCATCGTGGGCAGCCTGCAGGCGCTGGAGGTGCTGAAGCTCGTGCTGGGGATCGGCACGCCGCTCGTCGGCCGGCTGCAGCTCTTCGACGGGCTGGCCTTCCGCTGGCGCGAGCTGAAGCTGCGCAAGGACCCCGAGTGCCCGCTCTGCGGCCAGAACCCCACGGTCACGCGGCTCATCGACTACGAGCACTTCTGCGGCATCCCGCAGGCCGAGGCCGCCGAGGCCGCTGCGCGCGCCGCCATCCCCGAGCTCACCCCCGCCGAGCTGAAGGCGCGCCTGGACCGCGGCGACGCGCTCACCGTGATCGACGTGCGCGAGCCGCACGAGTGGGAGATCGCCAACCTGGAGCCGTACGGCGCGCGCCTCGTCCCCCTCGCGCAGCTCCCGGAGCGGATGGGCGAGCTGGCCGGCGCGGGCGAGATCGTGGTGCACTGCCTGAGCGGCGCCCGCAGCCGCAAGGCCGCCCAGCAGCTGCGCGACGCCGGGCACGCGCGCGTCTACAACCTGGCCGGCGGCATCCGCGCCTGGAGCGAGCAGATCGACCCGTCGCTGCCGAAGTACTGAAACTGAAGGTTTCACACGGAGGAAACGGAGGAAACGGAGAACTCATCGCATCGACTGAGTTCTCCGTTCCCTCCGTTCCCTCCGTGTGAGCCCTTCTTTCAGTCTGCCGGCTCGCGCGGGACGATCGCGGGGAACGGACCGTAGCGGCCGCTCGCACGCATCGTCCGCTCGATCTCCACGCGCGCCGCGTCCGCATCCACCTCCCTGGCGCTCCTTACCGGAAAGGCCGGGCCGGCTGGATCGAAATCGTTGTTCAGCGTCAGGGTGATCACACAGCTCCCATCCGGCTGGCGCGCGAACTCCTCCTCCCAGGTTCCGTTGCTCCCCGACCCAGAGAACGTCAGCACGTGCTCCAGGCTGTCGAACGGGTCGGCGCAGGCGGTGGGGTTCGACTGCCATTCGGGCGTCACCACCTTCCCGCGCTCCCAATCGACGAGCCGGCCGATCAGCTCCTGCCGCGCCGCGGGTCCGGCCGGGCTGGACCAGCAGGCATCGCCGGCCGAGATCACGTAGTACCCGGCCAGCCGCCCCGCCTCGAGCCGCGCGGCGTCGGGTTGCGCGCGCAGCTCCAGCTGGTCGCCGCGGTCGATGCGGGCCAGCCAGTCGGTCGCGGGCCGCGCGAGCAGGTTCTTCGACCATCCCAGGCCGCCGCACCTGAGACAATCCCAGGCCGGCGGCTTCCAGTTTTCGCCCGATCCCGTTCCCCCGCACGCTTCGCACTGCTGCGTGCCCGGCGGCGGTGGCGGCACGATCTGCCGCAGCTCGGGATACTTCTTCGCACCCTGCACGAGCACCGCGAAGAGTGTCAGCGGATCGCGCTCCTCCTCCACGTGGTGCGACGCGGATTCGTGGTCGAGGCAGAGCACCACGCCGTCCGGCCGCAGCGCCCAGAGGTAGATCTGGTTGCCGTGCAGCGGAAGCGCGTTCATCTCCTCCTTGCACACCCGCACCGGCCACGCCCGCGGGTCGGCCGTGTCCAGCGCATCGATCCGCTGCTGGATGCGGCGCCCGAATTCCGGAGAGATTTCGCTCATTGGGCGAACCTTCGTCTGCAAGGCCGTGTGGTGAGGAAGGGCTCTCTCAGCGGAGACGGAGGACATGGAGAACTCGGTCCATGCGTTGTGTTCTCCGTTTCCTCCGTTCCTCCGTGTGAGATTCTCCGTTGTCGTCAGTCGATCTGCAGCAAGCTCTGATCAGCGGCGGCGGCGTGATTTTTCGCAACCGATGCCGTCGCCGTCGCGGTCGAGCTTGTAGACGTCGTGTCCAATGACCCGCACGGGCCCGGCCACGTACGAAGGTCCGTTTCCGCGGCCGCCCGCGCAATCGACATCGCTGTCGTTCGGCACACACGGATCGTAGTTCGGATTGCAGTTCCCGACTTCCGGCGGCTGCTCCCGTTGCGCGGGTGGAGGTTCGACAGGAGGCAGACCGTCCGGAGGGATTTCAGCACTGTCCAGCTGGAATGACGGCTCCACGGTCGTCCACGTGGTGCTGTCCCGAGTCTCGGTGTAGGTCTGCGGCGGCGATCCGCACGCTCCGCCGATGACGGACATCATCAGTGCGCAGCGCAGAATCGGCCGCGCGGGGAAAGATTGCATCTGGCCATCGGGGCGCGCAGGACTCGGACGAACTGCGGGAGATGCGAGTTCGACGGACCGGCAAGCACCATTTCGCGCCCAAAAGATGGAGCCCGCGAAAGACCATCCGCGGGCTCCTCGTCACGTCGATGCGGAGATCGGGATCAGACTTCCTTGATGTCCGTGATCAGCTGTTGGAGCGAGGTCTTGGCGTCGCCGAAGAGCATCGCGGTGCGGTCGTGGTAGAACAGCTCGTTCTCCACGCCGCTGAAGCCGGCCGCCATGCTGCGCTTGAGGACGATGATGCTCTTCGCGTGGTCCACGTTCAGGATCGGCATCCCGAAGATGGGGCTGCCGGGGTCGTTCTTCGCCGCCGGGTTCACCACGTCGTTCGCGCCGATCACCAGCACCACGTCGGCCTGCTCGAACTGGTCGTTGATCTCCTCCAGGTCGTACAGCCGGTCGTACGGCACGTTGGCCTCGGCCAGCAGCACGTTCATGTGCCCCGGCATCCGCCCGGCCACGGGGTGGATGGCGTACTTGAACTCGCCGCCGCGCTTCTCCACGAGGCTCGCCAGCTCGCGCACCTGGTGCTGGCACTGCGCCACCGCCATCCCGTACCCGGGCACCACGATCACCTCGCGCGCGTAGGCCAGCTGCACCGCCACGTCCTCGGCCGTCACGCTGCGCACGGTGCGGTCGCCGATCTCCGCCGCGGCCGCCCCCGCCGGCGCGGCACCGAACGCGCCGAAGAGCACGTTGCCGAACGAGCGGTTCATCGCCTTGCTCATCAGCACCGAGAGCAGGAAGCCGCTCGCCCCGTCCAGCGCGCCGCAGATGATCAGCACGGTGTTCCCGATCGCGAACCCCGTCGCGGACGACGCCAGCCCCGCGTACGAGTTCAGCAGCGAGACCACCACCGGCATGTCCGCCCCGCCGATCGGCAGCACCATCAGCACCCCGATCAGCAGGCTCATCCCCACCATCGCGTAGAAGAGCGCGGGATGGCCGGGGTCCACGACCAGGTAGACGAAGATGCCGAACGTGGCCGCGAACAGCGTGAGGTTCATGGCGTTCTGGCCGCGCCACGTCACCGGCGTGCCGCTGATGAACCCCTGCAGCTTGCCGAACGCCATGAAGCTGCCGGTGATGGTCAGCGCCCCGAACAGCACCTCGAACCCCAGCGCCGCCATGGTGGCGTGCGACACCTGCCCGTGCTGCACGCGGAACTCGGCGACGCCCACCAGCGTGGCCGCCAGCGCGCCGAACATGTGGCTGATGGCGATGCGCTGCGGCATGGCCGTCATCGGCACGAACATCCCCAGCGGATAGCCGATGGCCGTGCCCAGCAGCAGTCCGCCCAGGATCCACTCCCAACGCACGATCTGCCGCGACAGCAGCGTGCCCACGATGGCCAGCAGCATCCCCAGCGCCGCCATCTGCATCCCCCGCTGCGCCCGCGCGGGCTTGGTCAGCGAGTACAGGCCCAGGATGAAGAGGACCGACGCCGTCAGGTAGGTGAGCTGGATCCCCAACTCGCGCAGGTCCATCGCCGTGTTGACCGGCGCGACCGGCGTTTCGGGGATCTGGAGGAGGAGCGCGAGCATCACTTGCCCTCCCGCTTCTCCGGCTGCGTTCCGTTTCCGCCGCCGGGCAGGCGCTGCTTGAACATCCGCAGCATCCGGTCGGTGATCAGGAACCCGCCCACCACGTTGATGGTGGCCGCGGTCACGGCGATGAAGCCCAGCAGCGTGGCCACCGTGCCGTGGTTGGAGCCGGCCAGGACCAGCGAGCCGACCAGGGAGATGCCGGAGATGGCGTTCGTGGCCGACATCAGCGGCGTGTGCAGGAGCGGCGGCACCCGCGTGATCACGAAGTAGCCCACGAACGCCGCCAGCACGAACACGAACAGCAGGGTGATGGTCATGGAGATGGGGTGCCGTTGGGGTGGGAATCCGTGCCGCGCCGTCCGTCTGCCCCGGCGATGGTCACTTGCCGAAGCCCAGCCGCCGCTTCAGCTCGGCGACGATGAGGTTGTCGTCCAGCAGCGACGCCTCGCCGCTCTCGATCTCGTGGCGGCGCCGCCGGATCTCGGCCAGCGTGGGGTCGTCGTCCAGCCGCTCGTCGTGCGGCTCGCCCGCCACGCCCACCGTCTGCGGTGGCGCCGCCGCGCTCCCGGCGAGCTCCGCCAGGTGCGCGTCCACCAGTTCCGCGGCCGGGCCGTACCACGCGGCGGTGTCGGGGTCGCGCGGCGCCAGCCCCGCGAGCAGCGCCCGCGCCAGCCGCGCCCGCGCCGCCTCCGTCATCGACAGCGCCGCCTTCTCCACCAGGGTGATGTCGTCGCTCACGATCTGAAGCGGGTGCAGAGGTCAAGCCGCCGCGATTACCGGCCGATCCAGCTGGCCGGATCAAGCTTGTGGTGCACGACGGCGACCACGCGCAGGAATTTGCTGTGCTCGCGGTAAATCAGGCTGTACGGAAAGCGGTGCACGACAACACGCCGGTAATGTCTGTGCACGGGCGCTCCGAGGGCGGGAAACTGCTCGAGCAGCGCGGTGGACGCAGCGAGGGCTGCGGAAAACCGCTCGTCGAGCCCCTCGCGCTGGGACCGGTAGTACTCCGCCGCCAGCCTTGCTTCTTCGATTGCGATCCGATGCCACCGGACCGGCTTCAACGATGGCCGCCGCGGATCTGCGCGAGCGCGTCGGCGTTGTCGACGAGCTCGACCTCGCCGCGTTCGTACTCGGCTTCGCGGCGGTCCAGCTCGGCTTTCCACGCCTCGCTCAGCGGCCCCGGGTCGGCGATGTTCGCGAGAATGGCATCGGCGATCTCCGCCTGATCTTCGGGGGCGAGGCTGAGAACCGCAGCCTTTATTTCATCGAGACCCGTCATCGTCCTGTCTCTCCCGGCACGTGTTCGAGTGTCTATCCGCTTCGATGTACCCCGTACCCGCCGTTCCGTCACGCGGCGGGCTGGGGCAGCATGCCGCGGACGCGGTCGTTGGTGATCTGGCCGCCGTGGGCCACGCAGGCGCCCTTGAAGATCTCGTCGTCGAAGTCCAGGCGGAACTCGCCGTCCTTCACGAACTCGGCGATCATGGCGCCCACGGTGCGCGCGTACATCTGGCTGGCGTGCACCGGCATCTCGGCCGGCAGGTTCAGCGGGCCGAAGATGCGCACCCCGCCCACCTCCACCACGCCGCCGCGCCGCGTGAGCGCGCAGTTCCCCCCGTTCGGCGCGGCGATGTCGATGATCACCGAGCCGGGCTTCATCGCCCGCACGGCATCTTCCGACACCAGCAGCGGCGCGTGCATCCCGGGGACCAGCGCGGTGCTGATCACCACGTCGCTGTCGCCCACGTGCGGCACCAGCAGCTCCACCTGGCGGCGCTGGCGCTCCTCGTCCAGCGCGGCGGCGTATCCCCCCGTGCCCTCGGCGCCCGTCGTGTCCAGCTCCAGCTTCACGAACTTGCCGCCCACCGACTCCACCTGCTCGGCCGCCGCGGCGCGCACGTCGTACGCGCTGACCACCGCGCCCAGGCGCCGCGCCGTGGCGATCGCCTGCAGCCCCGCCACGCCCGCGCCCAGCACCAGCACCTTCGCCGGGCGGATCGTACCCGCGGCGGTGGTGAGGAGCGGGAAGAACTTCGGCAGCGACTCGGCCGCCAGCAGCACCGCCTTGTAGCCCGAGATGGTCGCCATCGCCGAAAGCGCGTCCATCTTCTGCGCGCGCGTGGTCCGCGGGACCAGCTCCATCGCCAGCGCGGTGACGCCGGTCGCCGCCAGGCGCGCGGCGCCGGCGGGGTCGTCCAGCGGGCGCAGGAAGCCGACGAGGACGTGCTCGGGCGCCAGCATCTCCATCTCGTCGGCCGGCGGCGGCTGCACGCGGGCGATCACGCGGGCGGCGTACACCTCGGTGCGGCCGGCCACGCGCGCCCCCGCCTGCTCGAAGTCGGCGTCGGAGATGAACGCGCCCTCGCCGGCGCCGTGCTCCACCACCACCTCCACGCCGGCCTTCACCAGGCGCTGCACGGCCTCGGGGACGAGCGCTACGCGCCGCTCCAGGGGCGCGGTCTCCTTCGGGACGCCGACGCTGACGGGCATGGGCGGGGGGATCCGGGGATTCGGTTGGGTCGTTGCGGGCTCGGGAGGTGAATCTACGCCCGCGGCGGCGCGAGGGGAAAGCTTTTTCTGAACTTCGGGCGATGGGGATCGATCGGCGGGAAGCGGTCCGCGTCGCCCGCGCGCGGAGATCGGCGGCGGAGCGAGATGCTTGACCGGGTGGGGATCGGGCTGAATTGTTCCCCTCGCCACCCGACGATCCATCCCCCTTCCCCGCCTCCCCGGCCCGCCGCGAGAACGGATGAGCACACCCGAGTACCTTTCCGTCCTCGTCTCCATCATCATCGGCCTGGGGATCTCGCAGGTGCTGTCGGGCGTGGCCAACCTGCTGGTGGACCGGGCGCGGGTGCGCTTCTACTGGGTGTGGGCCGTGGCGGTGGCGATGGTCTTCCTGGCCAGCGTGCAGTTCTGGTGGAGCACCTTCAGCGTGGGGAGCGCGGTGGCGGGCAACTTCTTCTCGTTCATCTTCTTCCTGCTCACCCCCATCGTCCTGTACCTGGCCGCGGTGGTGATCCTGCCGGACTTCGAGGGCGAGGGGGAGATCGACCTGAAGTCGCACTTCTTCGCCAACCACCGCTGGTACTTCGGCTTCCTGGCGGCGGTGCCGCTGCTGAACGCGACCCGCGCCGTGGCCGTGTCGGGCGACCCGCTGCTCGCGCCCGAGCGCCCGTACGAGGCGGTGTTCTTCGCGCTGCTGGTGAGCGGCATCGTCATCGATCGAGAGGGCTGGCAGAAGATGCTTGCGGTCGCCCTCGTCGCGCTCTTCGTCACCTTCATCGTCGTCGCCGGGCTGCGGCCGGGGTGACGCGGCGGATCATCAGGGAGATGGACGAGATCGAGCGAATCGCCGACCAGCTGGCGCGCGTCTTCGACGGCGACGCGTGGTACGGCTCCAGCACGATGGACGCCCTCCGCGGGGTGGCGGCGGAGGAGGCGGCGCGGCGGCCGATCCCGCAGGCGCACACCATCTGGGAGATCGCGCTGCACCTGACGTCGTGGAACCGCGAGGTCGCGCGGCGGGTGCGCACCGGCACCGCGCGCGAGCCGGAAGACGGAGACTGGCCGGAGATGCCGGAGCCGTCGGACGAAAACTGGCGGTGGACGATGGAGATGCTGGAGGCGTCGTACCGCGCGCTCCTGGCCGAAGTCCGCCGCTTCCCCGCCGCGCGGCTGGACGAGGTGATGGGCGACGAGCGCGACCGGCCGCTGGGCTCCGGCGTCACCTTCTACGTCATGCTGCACGGCGCCGTGCAGCACTGCGTGGCCCACACCGCGCAGATGTCGCTGCTGCGCAAGGCGTCCGCGCACGGCTGAACGCGGTCAGGGCGCCGCTCGCCCCTCGCCGCTAGATTGGACCGGACGCAGCATCGCCTCCCCACCCCAACGCCAGGGAGCCCGCCATGCCCCGCCGCCGCATCTACCGCGACGTCACCGAGACCTTCGGCGACACGCCGCTCATCCAGCTGAACCGCCTGTCCGCCGGCCTGCCGGGGCGCCTCGTGGTGAAGCACGAGGGGTACAACCCCTTCAACTCGGTAAAGGACCGCATCGGCGCGGCCATGCTGGACGACGCGATCGAGAGCGGGCGGCTGCGACCGGGGATGATCATCGTGGAGCCCACCAGCGGCAACACGGGGATCGGGCTGGCATACGCCGCCACCGCGCGCGGCTACCGCTGCATCTTCACCATGCCCGACACGATGACGGTGGAGCGGCGCGGCATGCTGCGCTCGCTCGGTGCGCAGATCGTGCTGACGGAGGGGGCCAAGGGGGTGAAGGCCGCCATCGCCCGGGCGGAGGAGATCGCGGGGAAGCTGGGCGACCGCGCGTGGATCCCGCGCCAGTTCGACAACCCGGCCAACCCGCGCATCCACTACCGCACGACGGGGCCGGAGATCTGGGAGGACACGGAGGGGAAGATCGACGTCTTCGTGGCCGGCGTGGGAACGGGCGGAACGATCACCGGCACGGGGCGCTACCTGAAGGAACGCAAGCCGGAGCTGAAGGTGGTGGCCGTGGAGCCGGCGGAAAGCCCGGTGCTCTCGGGCGGGCAGCCGTCGCCGCACAAGCAGCAGGGGATCGGCACGGGGTTCGTTCCCGGCAACCTGGACACGTCGGTGTACGACGAGGTGGTTCAGGTGACGAACGACGACGCGATCGCCACCGCGCGGCGGCTGGCGCGCGAGGAGGCGATCTTCGCCGGCATCTCGTCGGGGTCCATCACCTGGGCGGCGCTGCAGGTGGCCGCGCGGCCGGAGAACGAGGGGAAGCTCATCGTGTCCATCATCTGCGACTTCGGCGAGCGCTACCTCTCCAACCCCGTGTACGCCGAGATCCCCGATGCGGAGTGGTGGAGCGAGATGAAGGAAGCCATCGCCGAGCCCGAGCCGGAACCCGTTCCGGCCTGACCAAGCCCTGCCGGTCTCACGCGGAGGCGCGGAGCCGCGGAGATGGTTCTCCCCGGCTCCGCGCCTCGCTTTTGTCCCACCCCGACGTCATTCGGAGGCCACACCACCACTGTCGTAACCCCCGGCACGCTTCTTTTCACGCTCATCCCGAGAAAGACGTCATCCTGAGGCCGGCCACACCACGATCGACGTTCGCGCAGGCATTTGCAGGCCGAAGGATCTATCGCCGGCTTCGCACGTCAGCGGAGGGAATGCACCGAGGCCACCGGTGCAATCCCGCCGCTCACGTGCTCGACGGGCGATAGATCCTTCGG